>WRBN01000076.1 GCA_009784515.1 Spirochaetaceae bacterium
TGCAGCAATGGCTACCATTTAACTCATAGTTAAAATAAAGTACAATAAGGTGGTAGATGAATATTTTACCACCTTATAAAGGAAAGTAATTAAATGCTAATATTTTTTTCTAAAGTTCAATCATCTCTCAAGTTAATCAATTATAAACTCTTTTTTGCTTTACTGCTTATCGGGCTTTTTCCGGCCATCTATACAGCGGTAAGAGTATTTTTTCTTGGTCAAATGCTCGATAGTTGGAGCTTTTCCATAGCGGCACAAATGCAGTGGCTAGGCGTGCTTTATGAAGTAATACAAGAGGCATTTATTTTGCCGCTTTATTTTTTTATTGGTAAAGCTTTTGCAGAACGGCACAAAAACGATGTAAATAGTAGTCAAAATGCTTTTGAGCTATCTAATATGGTTAAAACAGGTTTACTTATTGTTTTTATTGTTTATACGGCTTTATCACTTTTTATAATAATCTTTGCTAATCCTTTAGTTGGCTTTATGGGGCAGGATAGTGCTATTATAAATCAAACCGTAAGCTATATCAGACTAGAAACCGTTGCTAATATATTTAGTACCCTCTTCATGTTTATGTTAGTGGTTTTAGTAACTATTAATAAAGAAAAATATCTTTATGCTATTTTATTTTTACAAATGTTATTAACTATAATAAGCGATACCTTTTTAATCTCTATGTTACCTATTTCACTGCAGCTAGGTGTAAATGGTATGGCTATAACTAATATTATCGTTAATATTCTTTTACTGGTCTTATCTATTATTATTTTAAACCGAGAGGGAATTAAGCTGTTCAATCATAGTAAATTATCCTTTAAATGGACTAGCGGCTGGGCGAAGATTAGCGGTATATCGGGATTAGAATCGTTGGTTCGTAATACCTTTTTTATCTTTATGATTGTGCGTATGGTTAATATGGTAGGTGAACAAGGCACTTTTTGGGTAACAAATAACTTTATTTGGGTATGGTTACTTCTGCCGGTTTTTCAGCTTGGTGAACTTATTAAGCGTGATTGTGGTGAAAACAATCGGCAAGCTATCCAGCAAAAAACTTTAGGATATTTTGCTTTAACAACTTTATTTGTGGTTTTATGGTTTGTAACTATTCCTTTGTGGCAGCCATTTTTAAGAGATATTTTACAATTAAATAATTACTATGACATTTTTTACTTAACCTTGATTAGTATAGGTTTTTATGTTTTTTTTGCTTATAATAATGTGATAGATAGTATTTTTTATGGTATAGGAAAAACCAAATATATGCTTTATCAGGCTCTTATTACTAACATTATTTTTTATGGCGGGGCGTTTATCTTTTATATGATGGGCATTTATCAACCTACGCTTGTAAGCATAGCTTTAATGTTTGCGATTGGCACAGCCTTTGATAGTTTGGTAACTTTTATAATGTTTGTCTTTATGCTAAAAAAAGAAAAACTAAAAATAATTTAATTAAATATATAAATTAGTGCTAACTATGCTATCTAATAGCAATTTATATATTTAATTAAAAAGTTTAGTTTGTGGTTAAATGGTAACTTAGTATATAGTGCAGAAAATAGCAGGGTTCGTATTAGAAATGAAGATAACCATTACTATTATATTAGGATAAGGAAATTAGCCTTCTTTTAGGATAATCAGAAATGATTATGTTAATTACCTTAAAGAATTTGAAGATGGTTTTATAATAATTTATTCGCTTAATAATGGCAAAATATGGAAGACTTGGGAAGATAGTTTTACAGCAATTTTGGTTCGCCGTTAAGGTTTTCTTCTTAAAAATAGGTTAATTGCCTCTTGTCATTTTTAAAATTAGTTATATAATATAACTATACCGAAGAGGATTATAAAATGATTGAACTAGAAAAGCACTTTTACAGCTCCGTCCACGCAGGCCCGCATTTGTTAATTACCGGCTGTATACACGGTAACGAAGTTTGCGGCTACAGGGCAATAACAAATTTAATAAATAAACTAAATAGCGGCGAGGTAATATTAAAACGCGGCTCACTAACGTTAATTCCTGTGTGTAATCCGCCGGCCTTTTACGCTAATAAACGCGAGGTAAATGTTAATTTAAATAGATATATTGGCGAACATACCGATTTAAAAACTTATGAATATAAAGTTGCCAATCAGGTGGCTAAGGCTATAAAAAATTGCGATTACCATGTAGATTTACATTCGTTTTCAGATAAAGAAGGCGAACCTTTTGCCTTTGAAGATTACGATGAACCGAAGGTTTCGGCTCTGGCGCGTACCTTTGGCTTAGCTGTGGTTAAGGGCTGGCCGGCTTTGTATCCGCCGGCAAACGAAAAAGTGGGTGATAGCGGCTTTTATGCGCATAGTTTAGGTAAAGTTTCGGTTACCGTTGAGTGCGGCAGTAATGGCACAGAAGCAGCCGATAAAGTTGCCGCAGATTGCATAATTAAAGCACTTAATTTTTTAGAGATGGCCGATGCTAAGCTGCCGGAAGCTAACGCAGCAAGCAAAGTATATGTGATGGATAAGATAGAAACCTATCAAAAAGAGGGGCGGCTTTCCCGCGAATGGAATACTTTCGATTTTATTAAGGCCGGCGAAGTTGTTGCCGAGTACGACGATGGTGAAGTAATAAAGTTTGCTACCGATTGCTATATGATAATGCCTAATAAAGAGCCTAAAGTTGGTGATGAATGGTTTTACACGGCGCATTTAGAGCAATAATTTAAGTAATTATTGCTCATACAAAAATAATATCCTCATCGCTCTCTGTTATCTGTTCAACGCGGACATAACTGTCAAAGCTCTATTTTGTTAATAATTGGTGCGTTTAGATTCAGGGACGACGGCACTCATGATAGTTAAAATTTCTTCTAGGGTGAGCATGGGTTTATTATATTGCAAGAAAGGAGATTGGGCAAGAGAGGATTAAGTCGTAACTTTACTACTCGGTGTTAAAGTTATTCCTAAACTATCTAATACTTTTAAAATAGTAGCGAATGATGGACTAACATTTGTACCGGTTGTTTCATTTTTTAAGCCGGCTTCTTCGGTTATACCGGCCATACCTTTGGCACGGGCTACATCGTCTATACAAGCTAAAATAAAATTAGTTTCTCTGCTTTTAAAGGCTTCTTCAAGGTATAAATCCATAAGTTCTTCATCATCTTTTAAATATTCGGCTACATCAAAAATTGTTGTTTTTACCTTTGCCATATTATACCTCTAAATTTTTTAATAATTTCTTAGCTTGTTCAATATCTTTGTCTTGCGTGCGTTTAATACCACCACATAGCAAAAACACAATTTTATTATCTATTTTAGTAAGATAAATACAATACCCGGCCCCGTAATGAATGCGTAGTTCGTGAATACCTTTAGCACCATCTACAGCCTTAGAATCGCCAAAATTACCTAAAGCCACATGTTTAGTTTTGTTAAGTACAAGCTTTAAGGCATTCTTATCTTTTAGTCCCTTAGCCCACGCTTTAAACTCTTCGGTTTGCTCTATTATTAGCATGTTATCTATTATATCTTACAAAATATAATGGGTCAAGGTGGATTAGGCAAGAAAGAATAAATTAACTACTTATTAAGCCATCGCTTATAAGACTAGCCGTTAAAGTTACTAAACATTTTTGGAAAAAATAAAGGAGCGAATAAACCCCCCAGTAAATTGTTAGGGGGGTATATAACTATACTGTGTATTATTTAGACTTAGTTAATTTATAACCAATGTGTCCTGTCAAAATAGTACAACCTAACTGTATAACTGCTCTCTTTTCGTTAGCATATTTATCATCAGTGAATAAATTTTTAGTTAATTCTTTACTTATTTTATATCCTAAAGCACCACTACCTAAAGTACGAGTGATATCTCCAACTATGCGCACATTTCTGCGCTTTTCCTTACTTTCTGCTTCATATATACCAACCATTTTATCTTTTAAATGATGTGGTACATTTTGGTTTTTTAATATTTTACTTAATTCACTATAATTCTGTTTTTTATTATTGGAATAAATTTCAAATATTTTTTTGATACCCTCTATTAATGGCTTAACATCAGCACTAGAGAATAATCTTTTATTTTGATTTTGTAATTCTTGCATATATTTACTTATCTCCTATTTGCATATGAATATCATTTTTCTAAAGAATGTACTAAACTTTAAGTAATTCATCTTAAACTAAGTACCCACTGGTCTGATTTATTTCAGTTTTATCACAATTCCATTTTCCTTTTTCCTCCTCCACATTAATTAATTCAAAGTACAAAAAAATAAATAGTAAGTCAAGCATTTTTTTAATTTAAACTTTTCTTAACTTTCAGTTCCCATCTTTCAACTATCAACTCTCTCGCCCTTGCCATTCCCCCCTCAATCTGCTATAGTAACTCTATAATAAAGGGACCAAAACCGTAAATGAACGAACCAACTACCGAAAAAATCACCAGCATATCCATTGAGGAAGAGCTGAAAAAATCTTATCTAACCTACGCTATGTCGGTTATTATCAGCCGTGCCTTGCCCGATGTGCGTGATGGCCTTAAACCGGTGCACCGCCGCATTTTACACGTGCTTAACGAGCTTAAGTTAGACAACAGCGCCAAAACCAAAAAGGGCGCACTGATAGTGGGCGAGGTAATGGGTAAGTACCACCCGCACGGTGATGCCGCCATTTACGATACGCTGGTGAGGTTGGCGCAAAGCTTTAGCCTGCGTTACCCGCTGGTACAAGGGCAAGGGAACTTTGGTAGCATTGAAGGCGACCCACCGGCTGCTATGCGTTACACAGAGGCTAAAATGGCCAAATTGTGCGAAGCTATGCTGCGCGACATTAAAAAAGAAACGGTAAGTTGGCAGCCTACCTACGATGGCAGCCTTGATGAGCCAACGGTGTTGCCCACAGCGCTGCCAAATTTATTAGTGAATGGTTCTTCGGGGATTGCGGTGGGTATGGCCACCAACATGGCCCCGCACAACCTCAGCGAGGTGGTAGAGGCCATCATTGCTACTATCGATAACCCCGATATTACTATCGAAGAATTACTGCATTATGTTAAAGGGCCCGATTTCCCTACCGGCGCTATTGTTTACGGCAAAAGCGGCTTCCGCAAAGCGGCCTTTACCGGGCGCGGCAGCGTGATGGTGCGGGCAAAGGTGGAAATTGAGGAGCACAAAAACCACGAGCAAATCATCATCACCCAGCTGCCCTACATGACCAATATGAAGAGCCTTTTAACCAGTATGGCCGATTTAGTGAAAGATAAAACTATTGAGGCCATTAGTGAGATACGTAATGAAAGCAAGAAAGATGTGCGTATCGTGATAGAAATTAAACGCGGGTATGATGCCAGCGTGGTGCTGAATCAGCTCTATCAAAATACCTCGTTACAGGCTAGCTTTAGCATTAACAATATTGCTTTGGTTAATGGCGAGCCATTACAGCTAAACTTAAAGGATTTGATTACGCATTTTATTGCTCACCGTAAAGAGGTGATTGTTAAACGTACTAAGTTTGACCTGCGCAAGCTGCGTGAGCGCGAGCACATTTTGCAAGGCTATAAGATTGCTCTGGAAAATATTGACGCCATTATTCAATTAATCAAGGAAAGCCTCAACACCGCTACGGCGCGTGAACGGCTGATGAGTGGTTATGGACTTAGCGAGATTCAAGCTCAAGCTATCCTTGATATGCGCCTGCAACGGCTTACCGGCTTAGAGGTGCAAAAGATTATCGATGAGCTGGCGGAGATTGTGCGTAATATTGCCGGCCTTGAGGAACTTTTGGCCGATGAAAGCAAACAATATAATGTGATAAAAGAAGAAAGTTTAGCCCTAAAGTTACAATATGGCGATGAGCGCCGCACAGAACTTCTCCCCGATGAGATACAAGATATTACCAATGAAGATTTAATTGAAAGCGAAGACATGCTGGTGCTTATCAGCAAGCAGGGCTTTATTAAACGCGTGCCGCTAAGCGACTACAAAGAGCAGGGGCGCGGCGGTAAAGGCTCGCTCTCGGCTAAGCTGGGTGATGGCGACTATGTAAGCCACATCTTTAGTGGCAACACCCACGATATTTTGTTCTTTGTAACTACCAAAGGCAAGGGTTACTGGCTTAAGGTGTACCAAGTGCCGCTAGGCAGTAAAACCACTAAAGGCAAACACTTAAAGACCATCTTTGAATTTGAGGCCGATGAGGAAATTAGTGAAACCATCTGCTTTAGCGAATTTGACAACCGTTACCTCTTTATGGCTACCCGTTTGGGCGTGGTAAAACGCGTGGAACTGAACGCCTTTAAAAATGCCAAGACGCGCGGCATTATCGCCATCAACCTTGATGAGGGCGACAGTTTACAAAAGGTAGAGCTTACCACCGGTGAGAACCATATAATATTGGCCAGCCGCTTTGGTAAAGCCCTGCGCATTGATGAAAATGCCGTGCGTGTGATGGGCCGCACCGCCGGCGGTGTGCGTGGCATCAAGCTGGCGGAGGGTGATGAGCTCATTGGCCTTTCGGTGGCGAATGCCGATACCTCCATCTTTGTGCTTACCGAAAACGGCTACGGCAAACGGGTAGATTTTGAGCAGTTTGCCCCGCACGGGCGCGCTACTGCCGGCCAGCGACTGGCCAACACCAAAGGCAAGTTTGGTAACATTTTAGAGGCAGCCAGCTGTAACGAGAGTGATAGTGTGCTGGTCATTACCGAAAGCGGTAAAACCATTAAGGTAGCGCTAAGCCAAATTCGGCTGTTAAGCCGTACCGCCGGCGGCGTGCGTATTATTAAAACCGAAAATGAGGATAAAATTGTGGGTATGGCCTTTGCCGAAGGTGATATGCTGGAGGCCGATGAAGAGGTGGCTACTATTAACTATGAGCAGGCCGAACTTTTTGGCGAAGATGAGGGCGATGGGGAAGAGTAAAAGCTACTTAAAGGAGGTATACTATGGCAAAAATTTTAACATTTTTTAATCATAAAGGAGGAGTGGGTAAAACAACCTCATCATATAATGTTGCATGGGCTTTAAGTGAATTGGGAAAACATGTTTTAATGATTGATGCTGATGCTCAATGTAATTTAACTGAAATTTCAGTTGAAGATTCGGTTATTTACGGACCAGATAAACAATTCCTGTTTAATAGTGAAAGTAATTATGACACGAACTTTATACTTAAAAATAATATTTATGAATATTTAGTTAGTTATGTGCAACCAACACCGGGTAAGGAATTGCCTAAAATAAAATTCTTTAAGAAAAAAGAGGCAAAAAATCTTGAGTTATTACTTGGTTCAGTGAAATTTGCCGAATTAGAAAAAACTATCTCTCTCTCACTTGCTAATGTTCCCGGGCTTAATCATATTCCTATGTCTGTTTATACAGCTTTAAAAAAGGTAGGAAGTGATTTTGATTTTATCATTCTGGATTTATCACCCGCATTGTCAGCTACTAATCAATTATTTTTAATGCTCTCCGATTATTTTATTGTTCCTGCTAATCCAAGTGTTTTCAGTAGGCAAGCTTTAATGAATTTAAATACTATTTTTAGAGGGTGGAATAGAGAATTGGCTGGCTTTGAGGTTTTTAATAATAAATTAAAAGCCTTACCAAAGCTATTAGGAATTGTTTGCCAAAACTATAGACCTTATTCACGAGCTAATGAAAAAGGAACGACATCAGCCAAACGTTTTGAAGAAACTATGATAGAACTAAATAACTATGCCCATAATTTAGCCAGGGATTTAAATGGTTTTGGTATGGCTCTAACGGTAGATGAGTTTAAAAAATATTTTACTAAAGCTCAACCATATAGAATTGCAGATATACCAGATTTTAATCAGTTAATGGTAGTTTCGGAAAAAGAGAAGCTACCTGTGATTGCTCTTGATAATAAAATTTTAAATAGAAATGATTTAGGTACAGAGCAATATAGAACTAAAGTTGAAGATTTTAAAAAGGAGTATTATTTTATTGCTGAAGGGATAGCTAGTCTTTAACTAGTTAAAAAAAACAGGTAAAATAAATGAACAGTAAAATATTAGTATTGCTGGAGGCCGATGAAGAGGTGAAAGAGGTTAGTTACGAGCAAGCCGATTTGTTTGATTTGGAAGATGGGGAAGAGTAGGTAAAATGACGGAAGAGTATATCTACATAGTACAAGCCGAAAAAGAGCTGGATAAATGTAAAATTGGCATAACGAGCAATTTAGAGGAAAGGCTTAAGCAATACAACAATATAACTGGTAAAAGTAAAGCTAATATTTATAGCTACCTGTTCACTTGTAAAGTTAAAGATATGCGTGCTGTAGAAAATGATATTAAGAAGCAGTTTTTACACTTACGAGAAGAGAAGAGTAAAGAGATTTACTTTTATAATAAAACTTTATTTGAAGGTTATGTAAATTTTATTAAAGAGCATGAATTTTTTATAAAGGAAGAATTCATAAAAATAGAGCCAAAGCCACTAATTGAAACTAAACTAGTTAAAAAAGAGACTGTTAGTTTAGATGAGCAAGGGTTAAGCCCCAAGGGTGTTATGCAGAAGGCCCGTAATGTAGCTGATGACGAGTTTTATACTCGTATAGAAGATATTGAAAAAGAACTAATTATGTACCCTGCTGAAACTTGGTACAATAAAGTGGTATTTTGTAACTGTGATGATGCTGTAGGAGATAACGAAAAAACAACCTCGCCTTTTGCACTTTATTTTTTACAGCATTTTAATGAGCTAGGTTTAAAAAAGCTTATTTGCACCCATTTTAAAGGGAAGGTAGATTTGTTTAATAGTGGTAGTAAAGCCTATATCTTTACTAAAGAAGGCTTTAGTGATGATATATTTGACGGCGACTACACTTACCCTAAAAAATATGATGGTAGCTTTGACCACCCGCGTTCTTTAAAAATATTAAATGAAGAGGCAGATATTGTTTGCACTAATCCACCCTTTTCACGGGCGATAGATTATTGGAGAATAGTCATTGAAAGTGGAAAAAAGTTTTTAATTATCTCTAATGAAAGTAATGCCATTAATACAGCCTATATTCACTACTTTAAAAATAAGCAAGTATGGGCAGGGTATAACCCTGTACGTAAGTTTTTAAATCCTAAACGGCAACTAGTTGAGGCTTCGGGGCGTTGGTATACCAACTTACCTATAGCTAATAGAA
>WRBN01000077.1 GCA_009784515.1 Spirochaetaceae bacterium
ACCATTTTCCTGCAAAGTGTTAGCCAAACGCTGGCTGATACCGGGCAAGTCGGCGATACCTTCAATCTCTAGGCCTTCATCACTTTCAAATAAAGCCTCAGCATCTTCGTAAGCTTCGGGGCTTATATCCAGCTCGGCAAATTGGCTTTGTGTTTTAACATCAATGTTCCAATCTACTAAACGGTTAGCCAGCCGCACATTTAAGCCTTGTTTACCAATGGCTAAACTTAGCTGTTCGTCATCAACTATCGCTAAAGCTTGTTTTTTTTCGCTGTCTAAAATAAAAACTTGACTAACGGCCGCCGGCGACAAAGCGTTAGCAATAAAAACCACCGGGTTATGGTCATACCTAATAATATCTAGCTTTTCGCCTTCCAACTCACTAATAACCGCTTGTACCCGGCTGCCGCGCTGCCCCACGCAGCTGCTTACGGCATCAATATCATCACGATTACTTTCCACAGCCACCTTAGTACGGTAACCAACCTCACGCACTATCTTACGAATATTAATTAAGCCGTCTTTTAACTCCGGCACTTCATTTTCGATAATTTGTTTAACAAACTCGGTATGACTGCGCGATAACACAATAGACAGCCCGCCGCTGTTTTTTACCACATCGTAAACCAGTACTTTAATACGGTCTTCTAAGCGATAGCTTTCGCGCGGCGATTGAAAACGTTTGGGCAACATACCTTCCGTTGTGCCTATATCAACAAAAAGATTACCATTACGCTCGCGCTTACAGTAGCCGATAACCACCTCACCTTTTTTATTTTTATATTCGCTATATAATATATCTTTTTGAATATCACCTAAATCTTTTTTAGCTTTTTGCTTGGCCGTTTGTACATCGCCTCTGTCAAAGGTGGCGGGGTTAATTTCTATTAATATTTCATCACCTATTTCGGCTTCTTCGTTATAGGTTTTAGCTTCGCTAATCTCGATATGCACAGCCGGGTTATCCCAATCGTCATCATCTACCACAATTTTTTTAGCATAAAGTGCAACGTATTTATTATTTTGCGTAAACTCTACCAAAGCGTTATCGTTACTGCCAAAATGCCGTTTGTAGGCGGCCAGCAGGGTTTCTTCTATGGTTTTTAATACCAGCTCTTCACTGATATTTTTTTCCTGCTTAATTAACTTAATCGCCTCCGATATATCTGCTTTCATAATTAAAGCTACCCCCTCAATTTTGCCTTTGCTATTGCGGCATATTCATAAAGGTTAGCATTAACATAAACACCAACCTCGTTACTTTCACCAATTATTCCCAGCGCCGTTTCACCGGTTTTTAAATTTAGCTGCACCTCTTTACCTTTAAAGATGGCGTATTCATGCACATCTTTAAAAACACGGTTTAACCCGGGGCTAGATACCTCCAGCAAAGCCTCGCCGCCGGCCGGCATTAAAGCTTGCAAACGGGCTGCGCAAGCCAAACTAACTTTAGCGCAGTCATCTAGGCTAACACCGTTTTGTTTATAGATATAAAGCATAAATTTTAAGCCGCCTTTAACCGGACTATGGCTAAGTTCTACCACTTTAAAACCCAACCCTTCGATAATTGGCGTTACTACCGCTAAATAATCCATTTGACACCCTATAAAAAAATCTTCCAGTTATTCTGGAAGATTTTTCGTTTACTTAATCAATCTTGGCTTTAGTTTAAAGCTTTAAAATAATTTTGTCAAGCTCTTTCATCACTTTTTTACAAATATCATTTAATTTCTATAAATAATCACCAAAATAAAACTATTATTTTAACCGCCAAGTAGTCTCCGCCCCTTTATCCTCTAAAATAATTCCCTCCACTAAAAGTTTAGCACGCAAATTATCGGCTAGGGCAAAGTCTTTAGCTAGCTTAGCTTGTTTACGTTCTTCAATTAGGGCCAATAAATGCTCCGGTAATGCCTCCGGTTCGGCAGTTTCTCGAGCCGCTTCGGCAAACAGGCCAAGCGCTAAAATATCATCGCAGTGCTTAAGCAGCTGGGCTTTACTAATATCACTTAATTTGTCATCTTTTAAAGCTGTATGCACTAAGGCAATCGCCTCGACACTGCTAAGGTCGTTTAAAAGTTTATCGTTAAATTCTTTAATTAAAGCCGCAGCTTTAGCTGTGATATTGCTATCGGCCGATAGTAAAGCCAGCCGCGCTGCTTGCCCTACCAATTTAGCCCGAGCCGTTTTAGCGGCCTTTAAAGCCTCTGTACTAAAATTTAATTTTTTACGGTAATTAGCAATTAAACAAAAATAACGATAATCTAATGCTTTAAAACCTTGTTCCAGTAAAGCGCTTAAAGTTAAAAAACTGCCGCTGCTTTTGCTCATTTTATCACTATTAAGTACTAAAAATTCGCCGTGCAGCCAAAATTTAGCCGGCTCTTTACCGTAAGCCGCCAGCGATTGAGCAATTTCGTTGGTATGGTGCACCCCAATGTGGTCTACCCCGCCGCAATGAATATCAAATTGTTTCCCTAAATACTTATGGCTCATGGCACTGCACTCAATGTGCCAGCCCGGATAACCGCGCCCCCACGGACTATCCCACAACATCGCCTGCCGCTCAAATTTGCTGCTGGTAAACCATAGCACAAAATCTTCGTTGTTACGTTTGTTACCATCGGCAGCTACCCGGCTTACGGTATCGCTGCTTAGGCCATAACCACGTAAAATACCGTATTTTTTATCTTTACTGCTATCAAAATAAAGGTTACCGCCGGCTTGATAAGTGTACCCTCTTTGCTCTATTAACTTAATAGTATCTATCATCTCGGTGATATGGTCGGTGGCTAAGCAAACTGCCGTTGGTTTTAAAATATTTAAAGCCTCGCAATCTTTAAAAAAAGCGGCGGTAAAAAACCGAGCAATATCCCACACATCCATACCTTGCTCGCGGGCGGCCTTAATCATTTTATCTTCGCCCTCATCACCATCGCTGGTTAAGTGGCCTACATCGGTAATATTCATTACATGGTTTACATTATAACCGGCTAATTGCAGAGTGCGCCGCAGTAAATCTTCAAAGATATAAGTGCGCAGGTTGCCAATGTGGGCATAGGCATAAACCGTAGGGCCGCAGCAATAAAGCAAGGCCTCGTTTTTAGTGATAGGTTTAAAATCTTGTACTTTACGGGTTAAACTATTATAAAGCTTAAGCATTAGCTATTCCTTTGTTTTAATGTAATAATTTTTTATAACATATATTAAGTATAACATTTTAGAGGATTAATGTAAAGTAAATTTTTAGACCTAAAAATAATTAACCGTCCTCTTTAATAAATTATTTATCACCATTTTGTATTATAAGATATTTGACAAAAAGTTACTAACAGTTTATAATATTAGAAAAATTTTAATAGGAAGGTAAATATGCTTTGGCCGGGCTTAAAAAAATTGGGGAAAGAGTTAAATTTAACCCTAACATCATCGGAAGTAGTTGGGGTAATAAAAAATTGTTTTATAAAAATGTACGATGGTAATAGTATTAAGGTTTTAGAGATATATCCGCCGCAAATAGACGAAGACGATAAAAATTTTATTGCCGATACACTTGTTAAAAATAAAGTTAAAAATTATACTTATCACTTTAATAGCTTAATTATTAATTTTAATGAAGTACTTAAACCGTACTCTATCACTAAAATAAAAAATCTTTTATTAACATTTACCGATTATTTTGCCGCTAAACACGGCGGTGAAGTTTTATGCCAAGAGTGTAAAGAAAGTAAAGAACCAGCGCTTTACATCGTTAATAAAGTAGCGGTTTATTGGTGTCAAAATTGTTTAAATAAGGAAAAGCATAACTATGAAATTGCTCAAAGGGAGCAAGCTGAAATACCTAATAACTACCTAGCCGGTTTTGGAGGGGCATTACTGTTTGCTTTGCCGGGCATTTTAATTTCGGTTATCTTTTTTGTTTTTTTAAATAGCATAGTTGCCCTCGCAGCAGTCGTGTACACATTTTTAGCGACTAAAGGATACAAACAATTTAAAGGCAAAAAAACCCTATTAGGAGAAGCCATTATCATAGGCGTTAGCCTTGTGATGATAGGCGTGGGTACTTTAGTTGCCTATTCGGTGTTTATTTTAAGAATTATCGAAACTTTTGATATAACCTTATTGCTAAGCGTTTTAGCGCTAGCCGAAGTACAACAAGAATTGTTGTCAAACTTGGCAATGACTTATCTTGTTTCGAGCTTTTTTATTATTCTTCAGATAATTTTTATGCTAAAAGATTATAGGGTTAAATTTAAAATAGAAAAACTGTAATAAACCTGCTTTTCATACCTTTTGTGATTATATTTTTTATTAACCACGAAAGAACCTTTGTTTTTACTTCTTTAATCTTGTTTCGTTGTTATCCGTTTAGTTGTATTTAACTGGAATTTTATATCACAAAACATCTTTTATTCCCTATAAAGTAATTACCCACCTTACCCGCCAAACATACCTCTTTGTAGCGGGGTAAAATCGATGGTTAAATCAGCAAAAATTTGCACCTTTACAGCGGTTTCATTGCGGTAAACCTGCTCGGCAAAGTTGCCGTCACCCCCCAGTACAAAAGTATGTACAAGGTAGGGGTTTTCTACAACCCAATATTCGCGTACACCCGCTCGTTCGTAGTTAAGGCGTTTTTGGCCCAAATCACGTTTTAGTGTGCCAAACGAACCAATTTCAACAACAAAATCGGGGTCACCCGTAATACAGCGTTCGCTGTATTTACTAGGGTCGCATAATACCAACAAATCGGGACGGCAAATGGTGTCTTCATCGGCAAACAGCCTTACATCAAACTCGGTAAAAACTTCACACTTTTTTTGCCAAAAATAATTACCTAACTGCAAATTTAAATGATGACACATTTTAGAATGACTACCCACCGGGGACGGCGACATAAAAAGTTTGCCCAGTTCAAGCTCGGCACAAAGGCCATCTTCATATAAATTGAAGTAATCTTCTATCGTGTAATAACGTTCGAGGTTAATAGCATTACTCATAGCTTTATTATACTGTATTTGAGAGGTATGAGCAAGCAAAATAGTACTCCATTTATGAGGTAAAAGGGTTAAACCAACTAGCCATAATTTATTTTAAAATTACAATGTTTACCCCACATCATCTATCAAATTAGCCATAATATAATCTCGGCGGTTAGGGGTATTGTTACCCATATAAAAATTTAAAATTTCTTTGGTATTTTTAAGGCTCTCTATCGTTACCGGTATTAAACGCATATCGCTGCCAATAAAGGGGCCAAATTCATCGGGGCTAATTTCGCCAAGCCCTTTAAAGCGGGTTACTACGCCATTTTTCACCTTTTTTAAAGCTGCTTCTTTTTCTTTTTCGTTATAACAATAAATTTGCTCCTTACCTTTGGTTACCCTAAAGAGAGGTGTTTCTAAAATAAAAATTTTCCCGGTAATAATCAACTCTTCAAAGTAGCTTAAGAAAAAAGTTAAAAGTAAGTTTCTAATATGGTAGCCATCAAAGTCGGCATCGGTGGCCACAATAATTTTGTTGTAACGCAGGTTGGCTACCTCGCCTTCAATGCCCAGCGCCATCATTAGGTTAAAGAGCTCTTCGTTACGATAGATAGATGACTGCGGATAGCCGTAACAGTTCCACGGCTTACCGCGCAGGCCATAAACGGCTTGTGTTAGAGGGTTACGCTTTTTGCCTAAACTGCCGGCGGCGCTGTTACCTTCGGTGATAAAGATACTGCTCTCTTCGCCCAGTTTATCACCAATATGGTGATGACAATCTTTTAACTTAGGAATATTTAACGATACACGTTTGGCCGCCGCCCTCGCCTCTTTTTTAACATCGTTAAGCTCTTTACGCAGCCGTTCATTTTGCAAGATTTTTTCGCGCAATTTATCGGCGGTAGCTTTATTTTTATGCAAAAAATCTTCGATAGCCGCCTTAGTTTCGGCCACTAGCGGCCCTTTAATATCGTTATTGCCCAGCTTATTTTTAGTTTGGCTCTCAAAGATAGGGTCTTTAATTTTAATGGCCATTGCACAGGCCATACCCTCACGTAAATCGCCGCTATTAAAGCTGCTTTTATAATAATCGTTTACTCCTTTAATCAGCCCCTCTTTAAAGGCCGATAAATGAGTACCGCCATCGCTGGTGTATTGGCCATTCACAAAGCTAAAGAAGCTTTCACCATACCCCTCGCTGGTGTGGCTTAAGGCAAATTCTAGGCTGACCGAACGGTAGTAAACGATAGGGTACTGCACATCACTGCCTACCTCACGCACTAAAAAATCGTACAGACCATTTTCACTGTAAAATTTTTCTTCATTAAAAATTAGGGCTAGCCCTTTATTTAAACAGGCATAACTAAAGAGCCTTTGCTTAATAAAATCGAAATTAAAGCTGTAAGTACCAAAGATTTCTTCATCGGGGATAAATTCCACATAAACACCATTAACTTCAGCGCTTTTGCCTTCGTTTTGCTTTAAAAGTTTGCCTTGACTAAATACCGCCTCAAAATATTGGCCATCACGCATGCTGCGTACCAAAAAGTGGCTGGAAAGGGCATTAACGGCCTTTGTGCCTACCCCATTAAGCCCCACCGAAAACTGGAAAACTTCATCGTTATATTTAGCGCCGGTGTTAATCACGCTCACACAATCAATCACCTTGCCTAACGGGATACCGCGCCCGTAGTCGCGCACGCTAACTTTTTTATCTTGTATAACTATATCTACTTGCCGGCCATTGCCCATAATATATTCATCGATGGCGTTATCAATTATCTCTTTAAGCAGCACATAAATGCCGTCATCAATATTGCTGCCGTCGCCTAGCCTGCCAATGTACATACCGCTGCGCAGGCGGATATGCTCTAGCGGTGAAAGGGTTTTGATGGCTTCTTCGTTGTAATTTGCGGTTGGTTTTGTCATAACCGCTGTATTATAGGTAAAGATGGAGAGTATGTCTAGTAGTTGCAAAAATTTTAGATTTTGTGTAGTATTAGGCAGTTATTGATAGAATATCAGAAAATTTTTAGATTAAAGGATATTCGTCTACCAAAATAAGTTCATGCTCTGTAAGTTTTGTTCTTCCTGCGTCTACATCTTCAACCATTTTGCGTAATCTTGCCATATTTTCTTCACTATAAAACGGGTCTAGTTCTGCCTCTACTTCAAAAGGAATGCGCCTATCTTGCGTAACTTTAACGGCAAACATGGTAAAAGCTGTAGCTAGGTTAAGCCCCATATCTTTACAGGTTTGCTCCATACGCTTTTTTAACTCTGCGTCCATTGTAAATTGTACTGCCACTTCTGCCATCTTTGTTACTCCTTTATGCTAGTATAACACATTGAGCCAATATTGTGCAGCTTACTCCATGTTGGTTCACGGCAAGTTTTTCTTGCCCTCTTCCTCTTTTAATGCTATAATTAAGTTATGAGCAGTTTATTAAATGCAGAACCCTATTATACTATAGAAGATTATTATGCCATAGAAGATGGCGGCCGTTATGAACTTTATAAAGGTACGCTTTATGCGATGGCTTCGCCTAATCGCCAGCATCAAAAAATTTCCTTTGAGCTAAGCAGACAAATTGGAAACCATCTTGTAGACAAAACTTGTGAAGGTTATGCCGACCTAGACACTCAGCTCTTTGAAGATGAAGATACCATTGTTAGGCCCGATTTATTAGTTGTGTGTGATGAAAATAAATTTAAAGGTAACGGTGTAGTTGGCGCCCCAGACTTTATTATTGAAATCGCCTCTGAAAGTACAAGCGGTATAGATATACTGAGAAAACGTATGCTTTACGAGCGAGCCGGCGTAAAAGAGTATTGGATTATCATCGATAAAAATACTGTTATTACTTATAGGCTTAACAATAATGGCCGCTTTGAGGAAGAGGCTTATAGCGGTGAAAAACTGGTTATACCCGTCAAAATCCTTAAAGGCTTAGAGTTAAATTTTGAAAACTGTTAAACATAAACCCATCTTCTTTGTAACAAGCCTAACATATCTAGCCAATATTGGCTAACGCTCTTAGTTATTAATTTTCAGTTATCAACTATTACGGTATGCGTATAAAAAACCTATTTAAAAAATCCATACGCTCACGGCTAAGCCGGCTAAAGGGACTTAAGGGATAATTTTGGTAGGCCTGCTGGTAAAAACTATAAGCCCGCTGCATATTACGGCGCGAATCGTTATTTTCAAAAAACTGTCCTAATCTAAAAAGCAGCTCGGCGGCATCGTTATTGTTAGGAAAACGGCGGATAAAACTTTGCAGCAGCTCGTCACTTAAATCGATAAGCTCGGTTTGGTTAGTAGTATAACGCAGTAAGTAAGCTAACTCACCGGCCGTCATCGTAGCCGCCGCCGCTATCACTTCGTTTTGCCTGCTAAGTAAAGTTTGCGGAGTGTTATTATTGATAGCGGCCTCGATAAACGAACCGCTATCGGGCTGCACAACTTGCGGCGGTGCGGCAGTTTCGGGAATTGCCGGCGGTAAAGCCGATGGAGCCGGCACAGCTTCGGCGATAACTAAAGTTACCACAATTTCTTCTATACCATTAGGTAAATTACGCCTAAAAGCTAATTGATAAGTACCGGCTTGCCGGGCCCTAAAAATAAAACTGGCTTCACCGGTTTGGGTGTTATGGTCTTTACGTAAAAACTCGAGGGCTAAAGGTAAAGCCGAAACGGCCGGATACCAGCTGGCATCACTTAAAGTTATAGCCACTGTTTCACCTACTGGGGCCGTTACCGTCATCGTTTGCGGAGCCGGTACAGGCGGAGGTGGAGCTATTCTGATGGGTGGTGGCTCTACCGTTTCCGTTTCAGTTTGTGTTGTAACCGGTGGTGTTACAGGCGGCTGTACTACCGCCGGGGCAACCGTAGCTGGCGGCGGGGCCGGCACTTGAGGAACCGGAGCTACCACCGGCGGTATGACATTTTGTACCTGCGCCTCTGCTAGCTCGGCCTCACGTTGAGCCAGCTGGGCTTGCGCTTCCGCTAACTCGGCCTGCAACTGGGCTAATTGCTGCTGAGTTGCTAAAAATTCAGCTTGCCTTTGTTCTTCGGCTAATCTGGC
>WRBN01000078.1 GCA_009784515.1 Spirochaetaceae bacterium
AAGGCCGGTAGAGGAACAAGATGGGTATTTAGCGTTAGCTTATACTTTATTAGAAGAAGCTTATAATAACCGGCATGGCAAAGCTTTAAGATTTTTGTTTGATTACTTAGCCAAAGAAGAAGCTGATGAGGAAGACGATGAGGACGAAATGAAGTTACCTCCGGTCAAAGTGAATAACAAAGCTAAGCCCGCCCCAAGCTCTGCTGCTAAAACTAAGACGGAGGAGAAGAACCATCATCAAGATAAGCCGGAGGATAAAGATAACCAGCCGGCCGAACCGGTTAATGATGACGATGAAGATTGGCTTAATATGGATTATTTAACTGGGGCTTTTAAACAGATGTTAGACGGCGAAGAACCTCCGGCCGGCTTTAGAGAGAAAGTAGCTAAAAGGATAGAAGCGGCCGAATTAAAAAGTAATAATTAAGAATTAAAAACTTTTACTTTCCAGTTATTAATTGTTAATTATTAATATTCGTCTTCATTTAAATTGTAGGTAAAATTTTTATAATAATCGGCAAGCAGCCGGTGTAATAAGCGGCGGCTTCTAAAGCGGGCAGGCTGCTCGGCATCGTAGTAGCATATCGGGTAAAGTTTAGCTAAAAGGTGGTTAAAGGCGGCCTCGTTAAAAGGTTCTTTCTTTTTAACGGCCAATAACCATGGGTATTCAGTCAAATCGGCCTCTTCATTTTGGCCCAGCAATTCTTCCTCTAGGGTTTCGCCTTCGCGCAGCCCAATGTATTTAATAGCTATATCGCCGTTATCTACATTTAGGCCGTAAATTAAGGCTACTTTTTTGGCTAATTCGCTTATGCTGATGGCCTCGCCCATATCTAACAAAAAAAGGGCGGCAGGGTTTTTGACATTGGGGCTTAGCAAAATTAAACTTACGGCCTCCGGGATAGTCATAAAGTAGCGTTTAACTTTGGGGTGAGTAACGGTAAGGGGGCCGCCTTGTTTAATTTGCTCTTCAAAAAGGGGGATAATCGAGCCCCTGCTGCCCAGTACATTACCAAACCTAACAATAAAAAAGTTATGGCCGGCAGCGTTGGCGCTTAAGATAAGCTCTTCGCCTAAAGCTTTACTGGCTCCGTAGGTGTTAGTTGGCTCGACGGCTTTATCGGTAGAGATAAAAACAAGCCGGGCCGTACCGGCCTGCTTAGCGGCTTCTACGATATTGACTAAACCAAATAAATTATTTTTAATGGCTTCTACCGGGTTTTGTTCCATTAATGGTACATGTTTGTGGGCGGCGCAATGAAAAATAATATCGACATTAAGCCTAGCGATTAAAGATACGATATAATGCTTATCTTGCATATCGCCAATCACCGGCACAAGACTGGCCCCGTTGCCAATACCGGCCTGCTGCAATTTTTTTAGCTGCCGCTCGATTTGGTAAATAGAGTTTTCGCCGTGTCCAAATAGGTAAAGCCTTGCGCAGCCGGCAATAAGCAACTGCCGTGCCAGCTCGCTGCCGATACTACCGCCGGCGCCGGTAATTAACACGCGTTTACCTTTAATGTAAGGTAAAGTTTTTTCGGGGCTAAGTAAAATGGGGTCGCGCCCTAAAAGGTCGGCGGCTTCGATGTTACGTGTCATTAAGATACTGCCTTGCGGAGCCACCAGCTGCGAAAGACGCGGCAGCAGGGTAATATCTTTAAAGCCGGCCATGCGTGCCCAGTTAAAGATGGTATTAAGTTGCCCGCTGTTTAAACTGGGTATAGCAATTAAAATGGCGGCCTCTTTATTTAAAGCCGGTAATACTTGAGCTATCGGCCCTAAGACGGGGGCATTATGTAAGCTTTGCCCTATTTTGGCGCTGTCGTCATCTAAAAAAGCTAAGATAGCGCCGGCGTTTTGAGTAATTATATCGCCAGCAATAGCACGGCCGGCAAACCCGGCGCCAATAATGTAATAGTTTTTTTTTAACATAGTTCTTTATAAATTAAAAAATAGTAATTAAGAATTAAAAATTAAGTACGAGCCAATTCTTAATTAAATCGTAGGTTAAAATAACTGCCTACCACTCGTGCTCTAATATCGCGCCGAGCTACCGGGCCAAAGGTGCGGCTGTCGTTGACTAAAGTACGGTTATCGCCCAGTAAAAAATACTCGTCATCGGCTAAGGTAATGGCCTGAAAGCTAGATGATAACGGTAAAAATTGTTCCCAATTAGCCACATTGGCTCCTCTTAAAGTTTCGTAGCTGGTGTATGAGAGCTCAAATTCGTTAATAAAATAATTTTGTCCGCGGGGCCTTACAAAAACAACGTAATCTTGCATATAAAGGGTATCGCCGGGCAGGGCTATCACTCGTTTAATAACTAATTCGGGTAAACCTAATTGCCGCTCGGGGATAACCATTTCGCTAAAATTTAAGCTGCTAAAACGGATAACCGGCCTAAAAAGTTCGTTTAAAAAGTTGGAGCGCGGGTGGCCCGGCAAAATACTTAGCACTACTTCGCCACGCTGCGGAGTGGCTGTGGTAGGAAAACGGTGGCCGGCAAAGATAGTTGGCCCGTAGCCAAAAGGCGAGGCAATTATGCGGCTACTGGAGCTATATAGCGGCAGCATACCGTTATTACGCACGGTATAACTGCGTAAAAAAACATTACTTACGATGTGGTAACTTAAAAATAACAGCACAAAAAAAATGACGTAACGTTTGCGCCGGTTAAAATTTTGTACTTTATTTTGGTAAGATTGCCTTTGGGTTAAACGTTGCTTGGCCATTTTAACGGATTATCCCAAAGGTAAGCGGGTTACTTTGCCACCATTCGTTAAGCCAGCCGGTGCGCCAAAACCTAATTAATGTTTTACCCAGCACCGAATTTTGGCTGATAACTCCCCAGCTGCGGCCGTCAAGGCTATCATCACGGTTATCACCTAACGGTAAAATATACCCATCGGGCACGTAAATGCCCAAATATTGCCGGTAAAAATTGGCCCGCTCGTGGCTAAGCCACGGGTAAAATTGATAAAGTAACTGCTGCTGCTCTAAAATGGCCGACATATATCTTATCCTATCTAAATGCAGGTTATTACTAGGAAACGGTTCGCCTGCTTCTAAATGCGCCAAATGGCTGGGTAAAGCGATATTTTGACTACGGTAGGTATAAGCTATAATTAAGTTACGGCTAAGTTCGTAATCGCTCTCCGGTAATAAGCGGCGGGGGCTGTAATTTAATCTTTTTAAATGGATAAAGTCGTGTTCGCTGATGAAACGGCTTTCGCCGCGCGGTTTAATATAAGCATTGCCGTTGCGGAAAATAATTTGGTCGCCGTCACTGCCAATGGTGCGTTTAATAAGCAGCTGTATTTCGGGGTTAATATCTACCCGCGAAAGGGTAAGCATATAGATAAGCCGCTGGGCAATTTTGGCCGCCGTGCCCGCCGAGTATTGCTGCGGGCTCTCGAAGATAACAATATCGCTGCGCTCCGGCCTAAAAGGCGAAGGTAATTTGCCAATCTCCGGTAAAATTTCGGGGCCGTAAACAAGCTTGTTGACAAAAATATAGTCGCCCACCAACAGGCTGGGTATCATCGAGCCCGAAGGAATAACATAAGCTTGGATTAAAAATTGATTAATAATAAAAACCCAAGCAATAGCCCATAATAAAGTTAGGGCAAAATCTTTAAGCTTTTTTAAAAAGGCTTTAAAAAATAAAGGCGGGCTAGTGGTGAGCAGCTTAGCGGCATCATTTATACGGGCCGTTACTCCTTTTAAAAAAGGTAAATCGCGGTATTTGGTATCTTTTTTTTGTTGCTGGAGATATTTTTTACGGGCTCGCCGGGTTAAATACCACTCGGTAGCGGTAACTAAAAATACAGCTAACTTACTAACCTTTGTTTTACTTTTCATAGATTTATTAATAACATATTTAGTCATTTTTGTAAAGAGGTGGGTAGGGTAGCTTGCGCCTTTAGGTGGAGGTGTTTTATTGATGGTTATATTTTGAATCGGTTTGAGAAACCCTTGCTAACTCGAGGTCTTCATAAAATTTAAGCAGCGTTTTAGCATTTAAACGCTCTTTCTTCAAAATGCCCTTAAAAACCACTATGTGAAAGAGGTTGCCTTCGGCATCGCCCCATTTTAGCTGATAACTCGAGGACAAAACCGTAGGAATGGCGTAAATATTAGCATGAGAGCGATAATGCACATCGGTGATAGACCACCGAGCCGCGCTGCTATGGCTAAACTTGAGGCCGCGCATATCTCTGTAGTAAATAATTTTTTCGTTACCATTAATATTTAAATGAATAGCTTGTTCTTTAAGGGTAATTTGCCATTGTTGGCAAATAAATTTACTAACGCCAATCTCTGTTAAAATAATAGCGGCTATCACCAAAGGCCAAATAGCCCAGCCGGCCAACGGGCTAACAAACACTAAAATAAGTATGCCCAGTCCAAACAATCCTGCCGGGGCGATGAACTTAAGTAATGGGTAACGGTAATTTTTAATGGTGTATTGCTGCATATTAACACTTCTTCATTAGTAAAAAGTACTTTTGTTAGTTTTTATGATAACGTTATTGTAATCATGATGAATTAAATAATCCTTTAATTCATAGCTATTGTTAAATTTTGGCGAAAGATGAATATATTTTAAATTATCTTTAATTGCCTGATGTTCGCTAACTTCAATGTAAAGAAAAGGAAGTTTATCTTCATAATTTAATAGTTCTTCATTATCAATTTTAGGATTAATTTTATCCTTATCCTTATCCTTATCCTTATCCTTATCCTTATTTATATCTAAAATTTTAACTAACCGGCATTCCTCTTCGTTACTAAAAGAGGAATCTTTAATATAATAGGCTATGTATTTAAGGATAATGTTCGCTGTTTTACGTTCTTCGTCTTCGTGTAATTTTTGAGTTATTCTATTTATTTCTATTAAAGTATCTTCAACGATTTGAGCTTTCTCTTCTATAAGAGTACGGTAAGCTTGGTAAATTTGTGTAAACTCTTTTTTGTGTTCTTCTTTTAAGCCACAATATTTTTTGTAATATTTTAAATAGCTATGTTTATCTACCATGCCTAAGCTAATGACAGCCTCTTTTTCTTTATCAAAGTAAATACAACGCATAAGGGGCATATCTATGGCGTTATTTTTATCTACAGCCAACTCTTCCGTATTTATTTTCATCTTTTCACTAGGCAAAGTAGAACTAGGATTAAAAAGATTCCGATTAAAGACCAATCCTACACCGGTGGCTTCTTCACCTTTATCTTTTGCATAAAGCCTAAATTGATTTAAATCGTCATTCTTAAAGCTAAAAGATCTTATGAAGGCGAGTTTTGTGCTTTTTTCTTCTATAAGATTACAGTAACTAAATAAAATTTTACCTTCAGCACTGTCATTCATCTGCGAGGCCACATTTAGCCTAATACACGTTTTATTAAAGAGAATGTTACGTGCAGTAGCAGCACTGGTATATTGGCTTATAAAATAATTCTGCGTGTTACCGTCCCTGTCAATAAGATTTTCTTCGTCTTCTACAGTAATTAAAGCGGCTATATTCAATACCAATTCAGCTAGCTTAAATATATTTTTATTATTATCATTGCTTAACTTTTCCGCTTCTTCTTGGCTCAAGCCAAATTTTAAAAATTTATCTGGGGTCATTTATTTTTGCCCCCTAATAACAGAGCGGCAAGAGCACCTATAGCTAAAGCGCCTATAGCCACAGCGCCTACAATAGCAGCTGTATCACTATTTTCACCATTATCATATTTAGCTGGTGGGCTCGATTTATATTTTCTAGCAGCAACGGTTTCTAATTGTATATAAAGGCCAGAAAGCTCATGGTCGTTTTCTATACTCTTTTGAACAGTTAGAGCATAATTTCTAGCAATACTAAATAGTTTTTGAGCCTCATCTTCTTTCAAAAGTGCTTTGTAAGCATCTACCCCATTTTGAAAAATTAGAAGATACAATTTTATAATACGTCGTTCTTGAGTTTCTCTCTTCAAAGTAATATCAGGAAGAGGATTATATTCTTTTAAGCATTTTTGAACTATATCAGCTGCTTGTTGATACTTTTCTACATTTTTTTGGCGTTTACCTTCGTTAAAGGCATCTGCGCTATCATTAACGTAATCTACTAAAATCGTATATAAATCTGTCATAATAAGCAACCTCCTTGAGCAAGGAATAGTCGTTAAGGTTATTCCTTGTTGTGAATTTAATAAAAATTTAATATTTTGGCTACTCTCTCATACCCCAGCGTATACAAAAAGCTAATTAAACGCGGCCCTTTTTCTTTGCCCAGCAAAATTTTATAACACAAAGTGAAGATAACGCCGCTTTCTATGTTAAGCTGCTTACAAAGGTCGTAGAGCTTTTCGGCAAAGCTGTTTTCATCAAGCTGCTTCATTAAAGGAAGTAAGTTTTTTAACTGGTCAACAATAGTTAACTCATCGGCAATTAAAGGTAAAGCCGGTTGGTCATCACGCACTTTAAACCTAAAATCTTCCGGTGCATGGTCGCTTATCCAGTTCCATGCACACTTTGCCCGCTGAACCAGCCTTTCTTGCTGCTCCACTTGCACATCGGGCAGGCCGTTAAGAGTAACCTCAATGTTGCCGTCATTAATTTGTAGCAGGTTACATAAGTGCCGTATCGGTATTTGGTACGGCATAACAGCGGGCGCTGCGTCCACTTGGCTAAGCTCGTAGGTGCGGGCGGCATTTAACCATTTTTTGTACTTTTTTTCATCGGTTTTGTCAGGTTTGTCAAAATAAGTACGCTCCAGCTTGTCGTAATCTTCGTATATTTTCAGCACATCAAGGTCGAAGCTAATGGCAAATTCGCTGTTAGGCCGGGTGCCGGCAAATAAAAAGCGTACTACTTCGGGTTGGTAGATGGTTAAACAGTCGCCTAAATCGACTACCTCACCCGATGAGCTGGAGATTTTCCCTGCTCCGCCTTTAATGCGTAAAAAATCGTACTGAAACGTAGCCGGCGGTTCGTGGTTATAAATTTCGCGCACCGTTTTTTTGGCGGTGCTAAAACTGCCGCCTTCGCTGTGGTGGTCTTTGCCGGCCGGTTCAAAATCGGTGCCTTCGTAAGCCCAGCGCATGGGCCAATCCACACGCCACGGCAATTTGGCGGCGCCGGTCTTACGTAAATCGAGGGTGGTGTGGTGGCCGCAGCTTTCACAGTTGTACTCTACGCCATAATCATCATCGTAACTTAAAATATTGGTGGTATCTTTTTGGCAATTTTCACAAAAGATACTTAAGGGATACCAACCCGTTTCCAGTGGCTCCTTACGGTATTCGTCAAGCTCGGCCCTAATCAGCTCACGTTTTTGCAAAGCTATCTTCATTTGCTCGGCGTACAGGCCGGAACGGTAGCGTTTGCTTTGGTATAAATATTCAGGATTAATGCCCACTAGCGGTAAAGTTTTTTCCACCGTGGCTTCGTTATAAGCGGCGTAACTGGCGTACCCGCCGGTGGTATCGGGCACAGCATCGATGCTATGGCGCAAGTAATTGTGCAGTAATTCGGGGTTAGGCATATTTTTGGGCACTTTTCTAAACACATCATAATCGTCCCAGCTGTAAATAAAACGTACTTTTTTGCCCAGCGCGCGCAGGCCGCGCACTACTAAATCGACACTAATAATTTCGCGAAAGTTGCCGATATGCACCGTACCGCTGGGTGTAATACCGCTGGCGCAGGTGTATTGAGGCTTTTCGCCTTTTTCGCGTACTACTTTAGCGGCCCAAATATCGGCCCAATGGCCGGCTAGGGCTATTTCTTCGTGAGTTAATCTTTCCATACGGCCAGTATAATACACTTTGTTAAACTTTGCAACTTAAGAGAAAACAGAGTGTAACCTAATTTAAAGAATAAAAATGTATAATTTTTCGTGCCTTTCGTGCATGGTGTAAACGGCCGGTATAATTGACAACTTACAGCTTTATATTGTATGTTATAGGCTAAAGTTATTTAGTTACCGCTTGGTATGGGTAATAGCCTAAGGAGCTTTTAAGTGAAAATTTTTTTAACAGCTATATTTTTATTAACCACCTTAACTATGGCTTACGGGCAAGGGTTGCCGGTGCCGGCTAATGCTACCCTTAACAGCCTTTTCCCCGATGAAAATTTGCGTGCTCTTGTTGCCGATAAGCTAAACAGCCATGATACTACCTTGACAGGGCAAGAGTTAAGCAACGCTTTAGCTTTAATGAGCGGCGGTTTAATTATAAGCGGTATTAATGATGCGGCAGGGATAGAATATTTAACCCGCCTTACTTGGCTTAATTTGAGCGGTAACGGCTTAACTAACCTTGATAACATTAGTAATTTAACGGCTTTAACGTGGCTGCGGATAGACGGTAACCGGCTAACTGCTATAGATGTAAGTAACCTTATCAATTTAACCAGCCTTTCGGTGAGCGATAATTTATTAACCAACTTAGATGTAAGAAACCTTAGCCGCCTAACCGAACTTTATGCCAACGGCAATAATTTAAGCGCTATTGATGTGAGTAACAACACCAACTTAACCGAACTTAGCCTTACCCGTAACCAGCTAACCGGCCTAGATGTAAGCCGGCTTACCAATTTAGCTAGGCTGTGGCTGGGCACTAACGAACTAACGAGTTTAGATATACGCCGGCTTAGTAATTTAGTTAGGCTAGATGTACGCAATAACC
>WRBN01000079.1 GCA_009784515.1 Spirochaetaceae bacterium
ATGAAAGTTTACGCGACCGTATTTTAATTAGGTTAGATACCGAAGGCATTAGTTATAGCCTTTCGGCTAACGGTACCATTATTAATGTAGAAAACCAGCAAACGGCACGGCGGGCTAGGGCCATTTTGGTGCGCGAAGGGCTTACCCCTCAAAACCTCGACCCTTGGCATTTATTTGATGTAAACCGCTGGACGACCAACCAATTTTTAGATAACGTTAATTTGCAGCGCAGCTTAACCGAATCGCTTAGGCAGCATATTGAAAGTCTTAACGATATTGACCAAGCGATGGTCAACTTAGCGGTGCCGCGCGACAGGTTATTTTTGCAAGACCAAGACCCCATCACCGTAAGTGTGGTTATTACGGCTAGGCCGGGCAGCGATATTACCACCAATATGCATAAAATACGCGGGCTTAACGATTTAATACAATTTGCCATACCGGGCTTACAGGCCGATAATATTACCATTACCGATAGTTTTACCGGCAGGCGTATTAACGACTTTGCCGCTTACGATATTCAAAGTAGGTTAGAGCAAGCCGATATTATCCGCCGGCAAAAAGAGGCCGAAGAGCGCGACTATCTTAACCGCTTTAGAAGGCAGCTTTCCGGTATGCTTTCGCCCGACCGGATTGGGTTTGTTAATATAGAAATTACTAACAACACCAACCAAATAACCCGCACCGGGCGCGAAATTACTCCTATCGAGATAACTCCGCAAGACCCAACGGCGCCCTTTAACACGCGCGAAGTTGTGCATAGTATTTTAATTAGCGAAGGAGCCGCTAACGTAACTTTTAGGGGCACCGGCTTTAATCCCGAAGGGCCGGCCGGCTTTGAGGCGCAAACGCCGCCGGCTTATCAAGATTTACAAAATACCACCGGTTTTTACGACCAAAGTACTTTTCAGCGTAACTTTGATACCAATGTTACCGAGTTTGAAGAAATTGTGTCGCCCAGCCGGCGTGAAAATATCGCCGTTTCGGTAGCTTTAGATGGTACATGGACGTTTGACCTTAACGAAGATGGCACACCGGTAATGCTGCCCGATGGCAGCCGCAGCCGTACCTATCACCCCATTCCGGCCGCCGAGTTAGCGCAATTTCAATCGCTTCTTGAGGCAGCGGTTAATTTTGATTTAGCCTCCGGCGATATGGTTCGGGTGGTTAATATTCAATTTGACCGCACCGCTCAATTTATGATGGAAGACGAAGCCTTTAGAAGGCAGCTGCTGGTAGGTAATATTATCCGCTTTGGCGGGTTTGGTTTACTGGGTTTAGCCGTTTTGTTTATCGCTTACCGTCTAGTTGTACGCGAACGCGAACGCCGCCGCCGAGCCCGCGAAGAAGAGCTGGCCCGCCAGCACGCCGCTATGCGCGAGGCAGCCTTGCGTAGCTTAGAGCAAGAGCAAGCGGAGGCCGAGATTAACCCGATTGACCAAGCTAGGGCAACGGCGCAAGACCACGCTATGGCTATGGCGCGTGAGCACCCCGAAGAGGTCGCCCAGTTAATTAAAACTTGGCTCTCAGAAGAAAGCTAGCAGGGCTCGCCCTGCACCCTTAGGCGGTAAAGTGTTGAGCTGAAACTGCCTGAATATGATTTATTTTGTATTGAGTTTGTAAAGGCCACGTGTGGCAGGAGTTATAAAATGTCGGCAGAGTTAAAAAAAGATAAGAAAAAACAGCACGATTTTACCGGTAGGCAGAAGGCTGCTATCTTTTTAGTTAGCTTAGGCAGCGAACTTTCGGCCGAAATTTTTAAGCACCTGCGGGAAGACGATATAGAGAAACTGACCTTTGAGATAGCCCGCCTCGAAAAAATTGAGCCCGAAGTGCGCGATATGGTGCTGGAAGAGTTTCAGGAATTAATGCTGGCGCAGGAGTTTATCTCTAGCGGCGGTATCGATTATGCCCGCGAGCTGCTCGAAAAAAGTTTGGGTAACCAAAAGGCCATCGATATTATTAACCGGCTTACCAGCAGTTTAAAGACAAGGCCGTTCGATTTTATTAGGCGCACCGACCCTGCGCACCTTTTAAACTTTATCCAGCAAGAGCACCCGCAAACAATTTCGCTTATTTTGGCTTATCTCGAGCCGCAAAAGGCCAGCCAAATACTTGGCCAGCTGCCCGAAGAAAAACAAAGTGATGTGGCCCGCCGTATTGCCACGATGGACCGCACCAGCCCCGAAGTTATCCGTGAGGTAGAACGGGTTTTAGAAAAGAAATTATCCAGCTTAAGCAGCGAAGATTACACGGCGGCCGGCGGTGTTAAATCTATCGTAGATATTTTAAACTTAGTAGACCGTACCACCGAAAAAAATATTATTGAAGCCCTTGACGAAGAAGACCCCGATTTGGCCGAAGAAATTAAAAAACTTATGTTTGTGTTCGAGGATATTGTCTTGCTTGACGACCGCGCCATTCAAAAGGTGCTTCGCAGTGTAGAAAGCCAAGAGCTGGCCAAAGCTTTAAAGAGTGTCGATAGTGATGTGCAAGAAAAAATTTACCGCAATATGAGTAAACGGGCGGCGGCGCTGTTAAAAGAAGATATGGGTTATTTAGGGCCAACCCGCCGTAAAGACGTGGAAGAAGCCCAGCAAAAAATTGTGTCGATTATCCGTAAGTTAGAAGAGCAAGGCGAGGTAGTTATTGCCCGCGGTGATGAAGAAAACGATGTACTTGTCTAAGAGCTTACATAAAAGGGAAACAAATGGCTAAAAATATTTTTCACCCCAGAGATATTATTCAGGATAACACGGTGGCTTACATCAGCGCTCCCTCTTTTGGCGGCGGGCTGGCTTATGATAGCGGAGCAGCCGTACGTGATGATTTACCGTCTGCCGACGATTTGCACCAAGAGGCCGAAGCTATCTTAGAAAAAGCTCGGCAAGAGGCTTTAGCTATTGTGGCCAAAGCCCAAAGCGAGGCTACCGAGATAGTAAATAAAGCCGGTGAGAATGCCCGCAGTATGGCCGAACAAACTAAAGATGATTTAGCCAGCGCCCGGGCTAACTTTGCTCAAGAACACGAAGCGGTGCTGGAAAAAGCGGCCGGCGAGGCCGAGCTTTTAAAGGCTAACGCTTTAGCGGAAGTGGAAAGAATTAAAACCAACGCTCATAAAGAGGGCGAACAAGATGGTTACGAGGCCGGCTACGATAAAGGTTACGAAGAAGTTAGCCGTTTAGTAACTAGGCTGCACACCATTATTAACCGTACGGTAGATAAACGTAACGTTATTTTAGGCGAAGTTGAAAGCCAAGTGATAGAGTTAACGTTACTTATGGTACGTAAAATTGTTAAGGTGCTGGCCGAAAATCAAAAAGGCATAGTGGTGAGCAATATTATAGAGGCCCTGCGCAAATTAAAAATTAAAAGCGATGTGGTGGTTAGGGTAAATATGGACGACCTCGAGCTGGCCACGCAGCGCAGTGAAGTTTTTGTGCGCGAGATTGAAGGCGATGGCAAGCTAAGTTTTATCGAAGACAACAGTATCGAAAAGGGCGGCTGTATTATCGAAACCGATTTCGGCCAGATAGATGCGCGTATCTCCAGCCAGTTAAGCGAGATAGAAAACCGTATCCGCGATTTAATGCCGATAAACGTTCGTCCCGCTGCCATCGATTAAGAGGGAGCTATGAGCAAAGAGCAAAGCGGCCTTAATTTATTAAAACGCTATAACGATTATCTAGAAGATTTTAACCCTATCCGTTCTATAGGTACGATTAGCCGGATACGCGGTATTTTGCTGGAATCTAAAGGCCCCGAAATGTTTGTTGGCGAGCTGGCGCGTATTGAAAGCAACGGCGAAACTTTTTTGGCCGAAGCCACCGCTATGCACGGTATTACTAATAATTTAATGGCCTACGAAGAAACTGGCCATATCGATATAGGGGCTAAAGTTACCGCACTGGGTAAAGGGCTTACGGTCATGGCCGGGCCTAGCTTGCTTGGCCGGGTGTTAGATGGTTTAGGGCGGCCGATTGATGACAAAGGGCCGATTGTACCTGTGGCTATGCAGGCTATCTCTAACGATGTGGTAGACCCTATGCAACGCCCGCCTATCGAGCAGCAAATTCAAACTGGGGTGAGAGTTATCGATGGTTTACTGCCTATCGGCAAGGGGCAGCGTGTGGGTATTTTTGCCGGCAGCGGGGTGGGTAAAAGCAGCTTGCTGGGTATGATTGCCCGTAACAGCGGGGCCGATGTTAATATTATTGCCTTAATTGGCGAGCGCGGCCGCGAAGTGCGTGAATTTATTGAGAAAGAACTGGGTGAAGAAGGGCTTAAGCGTTCTATCGTGGTGGTATCTACCAGCGATAAGCCGGCGTTGGCCCGTGTACGCGGGGCTTATGTGGCCAATGCTTTGGCCGAATATTTTAGAGATTTAGGGCAAGATGTTATGTTACTGTTCGATTCGGTAACCCGTTTTGCTATGAGCCAGCGCGAGATAGGGCTGGCTAACGGCGAGCCGCCGGCCAGCCGCGGTTATACTCCCAGCGTTTTTAGTTTGCTGCCCAAAATTTTGGAAAAAAGCGGTAACTCGCCTAAAGGCTCCATCACCGGTATTTATACGGTGCTGGTGGAAGGTGATGATTTAGAAGAACCCATCAGCGATACCGTGCGCGGTATTTTAGATGGCCACATTGTGCTTAGCCGCAGCTTGGCCGAGCAATACCACTTTCCGGCTATCGATGTGTTAAAAAGTATCAGCCGTTTAGCGCCGCGCTTGCAACCTAAAGAGGTGCGTATGCGGACGGCGCATTTAAGGCAGCTGCTGGCGGCCTACCGTGATGCCGAAGATTTAATTAGGGTAGGGGCTTACGTACGCGGCAGCGACCCCATCATTGATGAGGGCTTGCACAAAAAAGCCGAAATTGATAAATTTATGCAGCAGGATATAGATGAAAAATCGACTATCGATAAAGCTTTGGCCAGTTTGGCCCGGCTATCGGTTTCTTAAAAAGTCTCCTTCGCCGGTGCAAAACCGCAGGTTTTGACTGTATGGGCGCCTAAAGGTGGGATAGTGGTTCTTTATGGAAGCATTTAAATTTAAATTACAAAAAATTTTAGAGTACCGCGAGAAAATTGCCGGCGAAAGCGAAAAAAAATTGGCGCTTAAGCTAAAGCAGTGTAATACTTTAGAGCGTAAAATTGAATTTATCGGGGAAGAGCGGCAGCGCAGCCGTATGGTGCACGGTAAAAACCGCGACCTAGAAACTATGCAGCGCCTAGCTCTTTACGATGAAAGGTTACGCGAGCAAAGTTATGCCGTACGCGGCCAGCTAACTAAGCTGGAAGAAGAAAAACTAGTATTACAGCAAGATTATTTAGATAAATTAAAAAAGCAAAAAGTTTTAGCCAATTTAAAAGAAGTTAAGTACGGGCAATATAAGCTGGAGCGTAAACGTTACGAAGAAAAAGTGCTAGATGATATTATTATGGCTAGGTACGAATCTGAGGAAAATTAAAAATTAATAAGTAAAAATTTTACCTGCTCATTGGCCATTTCTGCAAAAATAAACCCCCTTTAATAATCAAAGGGGGTTTATCAAGCTTGTTACTGTATTACATTATTCCTTCATTGGTAAGTCTATTTAAAATAAAGAAAAAAACAGGGGGTTCCATGTATATCCCATCGGTTTCGGTAACTTCGGTTTCTACTAAAAATTCTGTACGTGTTATAATATCGCCTTTGTTTATTATCCCCTCGTCGGCCGCCATTTCATCAAGTCCGGCCGTCCAATTTATAAAAATATCCGTTGCAGTTACGGCGTTGGCAAAACCATCGCCTTCACGGGTAAAAGCCCAAGTAGAGCGCATCTCCAGCCATTGGCCTGCCGGCAGCCCCAACGAGCTGCTCATACGCATAACACCGGTATTTAAGGTTAAAACATTCCCGTTTAAGCTAAATAAATGGCGCGGTACATCTCTAAAAAATACGGTGCGCACAATTTCGCCGCTTACCCACTCGCCTTCTTCATCGTATTCATTTTGCCAAACGTCATATTCAAAGTCGCCGTATAGCTCTATTAACCTATCTAGGGCCGCATCTTTTTCGGCGGCCGAGCCGCCTTTACCGGCGTTGGCGTTACAAGCCACCATAAATAAGCTTACGATTAAAGTTACAGCTACCCATAGCAAAAATTTACTTTTTTGCATAAATACTCTCCATAATAAAAATTTATTTATAGCGCTATTACTAGTACTATAAAGGATAGCAAAGAATTAATCAAGTACTTATAATGCAAAATTTGTTGTTTATTTGTTGTTGGCAGATAGCAGTTTTTAACTTTTATTTTTTAGTTAAAAAAGCCGATAGGTAAATAAGTAATATTGTTAAGGAAGATGTAGCATGGCGGAAGGATATAGCACAGGTGGTTTAATAGCCAGAGTAATTGCCCTGCTTGTTATCATAGTTATATTAATAATGGCTAGCTTAGTATGGTTAAATATGCTGGGGGTTATTAACATGGGCGAGCGGCTGGGCGCCGTAGGCCGGCTGGTGGGCATATCGGCTTCGGTGCGGCAGGTGGATATTAACGACCCCGATTTAATAGCGCGCGAACGCCTTAACCAAGACTTAGCCACTTTAAGCGCCTTAGAGTTTGATATTAACCAAAGGCTTTTAGCGGTAACTAACGAAGAAAATAGGTTATTAGAGTGGGAAAGCCAGCTTAACGAGCGCGAAAACTCGCTGCGCGAGCGACAGCAAATTATAACCAATGCCGAGCTTAGGTATGCCGATGTAGAGGCTAACCTGCTGCGTAATGCCGGTTATTTAATGAATATGCCGCCGCAGCAAGCTATTGCCATTTTATTGGGTATGACAGACCACGATATAGTAGATAACTTAAGGGCCGCCGAGCGGTTATCGGCGCTAAACGGCAGCACCAGCTTAGTGCCGGTGTGGTTAATGATGATGGCGGCTTTACCCGATAATAATGCTAACGGGGTGCCAAACTCGGTGCGTACAGCCAATGTCGTTAGGTTAATGGCGATGCGCGGTAACCTTGATGGAGAGTAATTAATGCTATTAATGAATTTAACTGCCGAAGAAGCCCCTAAAGCCGATAACTTGCTGTTGGGCGCCCCTAACCTTGAGGCAGCTTTAACCGATACCCAGCCCAAAGGCGAAAGTTTTGCTCAGCAGTTGGCTAAAAGCTTAATACCGCAAGGAGCGCTGGCGGCGGCTCATCAGAGCGAAGAGTTAAGTTTAGGCGATTTTTTAATAGCCGAAAATACCGATTTATTTGCTTTATTTTTTGAGCGCTTAACGGCGGCTCATTTGGAGCAAGAAGCCGAAACTTTACCGGCAGCCCAGCTGGAGGCTATCTTTACCGAGTTAGTTTTAGAAGAAGCCGGCGCCGAGTTAGCCGAAACTTTAATGGCTAATTATAGTCCTTTTTTAAGCGAGATTGCCGCCAGTAATTCTTTTAATAAATTTAAAGAACTTAACGATAAACAAGGCGAACTTAATTTTGAGGAAGCGCATGCCCTTAAAGGGGGAAGCGGCGTTAAAGATAACGAGCTGGGTTTAGCGGCAGCTAAAGAGTTGTTGCCGCCGCAGTTAGCCGATAAAGCCGCCCAAGAGGTAAAGTTAGAGTTTGCCCCTGATGATACGGCCGATAATTTTTTACCTCATTTTAAGAGCCAAACAGAGGCTAAACCGGAGGCAGTTAATGGGCCGCTAAACGATTTTAGGCCGGTTAATGAGCCTGCCGGGCCGGCTGTTAATATGAATAATGACGAAGCGGTTATTCAGGTGATAGATAATCGTACGGCCGAGCTGCCGGCGGCTAAAGAAGCTTTGCCTAAAGAGGTTATCGCCCTTAGGCAAGCTTTAACCGAAAGCGGCAACGGCGAAATTGTGCAAAGGGCCCAGTTTATCTTAAAAGCCGGCGATATGGGCGAAATTAAATTAACGTTACGGCCCGAAGAATTGGGCGTGGTGCGTATCAATTTAATGTTAGAAGATAACAAATTAATTGGCCGTATCGTGGTAGATAGCGCCGGCGCCAAAGCGGCTTTTGACGATAACATGGCCGATTTGCGCGACTCGTTTTTAAAAGGCGGGTTTGCGCAGGCCGAGTTAAGTGTGGCTTTAGGCGGTGATAGGCAAAACGAACATCAAACCGAGCAAGAACAAGCGCGGCCCTTTTTTAGCGAGCGGCTGCGCACCAATAATATTGACGGAACCGGCAGATACAATAGCTTAGGGCTTAACCTACGCGCTTAAGGAGAATTTATGACCATACCATCTAATAATGATATAAACCCTTTAATGCTGGATTTACAGCAAAACATGCGTTTTAACGCCGATGAAATGAATAGGCTGCAAAGTTTTGCCGAAAGTTACAACCGGGCCCTCGAGCTGGAGGGGCGCGGCAGCCGCCATGAGATGGGCGAGGCCGAATTTTTGCGCTTACTCATGGTACAGCTGCAAAACCAAGACCCTTCTAACCCGATGGACGACCGCGAATTTATTTCGCAAACCACGCAGCTTAATACTTTGCGGCAAACCCAAAAGATGGCGACTATCTTTGAACAATTTAATAATAATTTTATGGATAGTCAAAATATGCAAATAGCTCTAAGTTTTGTTGGCAAAGAGGTCGAAATA
>WRBN01000080.1 GCA_009784515.1 Spirochaetaceae bacterium
GATTAATGTTAAAATTACAAACAACGGGTAGCTCGACAAACCAGCGGATATTACCGGACCAAGCGAATGAGGTTAAGTTAATAAAGGATAAACTTAACGGCTTTTTAATGAGCGGTAACGAAATTTTTCCTGAAAGTAATCCTCCCGGTGGTGATAGGCCTGCAACAGGTAATGAAATTTCCGAGCAACCTAATCCGCCGCAACTGCCCATACGTATAGCTATTTCCAGCGGGCATAGCGCCGGCTTTTGGGGAGCCTATAATAAAGATACTGGCCTATATGAACACCTAGAGGCAGTTAAAGTGGTAGATAGAGTAACAGAAATATTGAGAGACAGGGAGGTACTAGTTGAGGTATTTCATGACAAAATGAACCGAGACCCGGATACAAACGTTAATAGAATTATAGCTTGGCACAATAATAATATAGACGAACAAGGCAATTTACATCCACGCATACGCGATTTAGATGTAAGTATACATTTTAACTCTTTTACCGTTCCTACTACCATTAATAGCAATGGTGTATGGTTTGAACCTATTAAAACCGAACGTGATATTAATGTTACACGTAATAGAATGGGCTGTGAGGTGTTATACAGATTAAGAAATGATATAACACAACAAATTGCAACCCATGTTAGCAGGGCTATACATGAAGCTAGTAGTGATATGAGTGCAGAAAGATGGCATAACCGCGGAGCAAAACCTCGCCCTCACCCTAGTTGGCAAAGACCGGAGGATCCAGATGGTCCACTTGGGTTTTTAGAAAATGAACATGCAAGAAACCCTATTTTAATAGAGGTATGTTTTGTAAACAGCCGTGCTGATGTAGCTATTTACAGGGACAGATTTGAACAAATTTGTACAGCTATAGCAGATAGCCTTACGATGGCGGTAAGAAATATAATTAGAGTTTAGTTATTGGAAGCAGTCCCCTCAAAAAGGGGGCTGCACTATAAATATTAAAACTAAAAAAAGATAAGGGTGGTATAATGTTGAAATTTTATATTAGGTCGCAAACCTTCAAACGTAATAGATTGTTCTTCTTCATTGTAAGAAATTATTGCTAAACGACGGTTGTATCGTAAATTAAGATGAGTAATACCAGTAAAGCCTATATTTAAATATTCCAAATTATGAAGGCTTCTTACATCTAAGTTAGTTAAACGGTTACCAGCTACATTAAGAGTCAATAGATTAGGAAGATTACTTAAATTAATGTCCGTTAATCTGTTAACACTCAAAGAAAGCGTCTCTAAATGAATAAGATTACTTATATCTATATAAGTTAAATGATTAAAATCAGCACTCAAAGTTTCTAAATTGCTCAGATTACTAACGTCTAGGCTAGTAAGTTCATTAAATCCAACAAAAAGTTCAATTAAATTAGTAAGGGCACTTACGTCCAAACTAGTTAACCTATTATTAGATACAGTTAGATTAGTTAGATTAATTAAATTACATAAATTAGTCATATTAGTTAAATTGGTAGAGTGTAAAATAAGCACGGTTAACCCAATTAAATATTCAATACCGCTAGAATTAGAGATGGTATTATCATAATAAACATTAAGGTATCTTCGAGCATATAAATCATCATACGGCCCCGCAACCTCTAACCTCTTCACCCTCGCCAGACTATCACTTAGTGCTTGCCCCGTAAGTCTAGCATCATTGCCTAACACTTCCGCCACCACTCTTCTCAAATTTTCATCAGGGAACAAACTAGCCAGCGTAGCGTTAGCCGTTACCGGTAAGCCTTGCCCTTGTGCGTTTATGGCTATTAGTAATAAAGCTATAGTTAATATTTTTTTCATAGTAATAGTTTAGCATAGCTTGCGGTTAAAGTAAAGCTAAAATATTAAAGTTTGGCCTGTGGGTGTAACTTTTCACTAACATTGAGTAGTTAGAGATAGTAGTTATTAACAGTTTGTCAACTTATCAGTTTTCAGTTTTCACTTTAACGAGTGTAGATAACTTTGCCGATATATGCTATAACAACAGGATAAATTATGCGTATATTATTGTTTTTATTAGCTCTTAGCTTAGCTGGCCCCCTAGCGGCCCAAACTCGGCAGCTTGGTAACACTACCATCGAGGTAAACGGGGCCGTTACCATTTTGCGCCGCCACAACGATGCCGGCCTTGTTATTTACGAGCTACACACCGCTACCGCCAACGGCCAGCGTATTTTTGAGGCCTTTGATAGTACCGAAACCGGGCAGCTAGATACCTTTTACTACTTTGATAGTGAAGGCCGTTTACTTAGGCAAGAAATAGACTCTACCGGCAACGGACAAATCGATATTATTATTTACTTAAGCGATGGGCAATTTATCGACCGTATTTGGCGTGATGAAAATGTGCACAATAACCGCGCCACTCCGCAAGGCCTATCGTAACTATGACCACCGAAACAGCCGAAAAATTAGCGGCCTCGCTCAGTGCCGAAACCGGCCGGCTTTTACCTTTTTTACCGTATTTACTGCAAGATTTTTGGACACTTGGTAGTGAGCCAAAAGTTATGGCTCAGCTGCTTAAAGACTATGCCAACCTGCCGCCTCAAGCAAAGGTGCTGGAACTTGCCTGCGGCAAAGGTGCGGTAGCTATTAAAATTGCCCAAGAGCTGCAAGTAAAGGTAAAAGGTATAGATATAATAATCGCTTTTACCGAAGTTGCCGCCCAAAAAGCTTGCGAATATAAAGTAGATAATTTATGCCGGTTTACAGTTGACGATATTAACGAAGCCGTACAAACCGAAAGAGATTATGATGTGGTTATTTTAGGTGGTGTTGGCAGCGATGTTTTAGGCGGTCCGGCCCAAACCCTTAGCAAGCTAAAGGCTCCCCTTAAAGCCGGCGGTTATATTTTAATTGACGAAGTTTACCTTAACGCCAACGCAAAACACACCGATTTACAATACGATAAGAACGAATATTTATACGAAAATGAATGGCTGGCTTTATTTAAAGAGGCCGGTTTACAATTAGTCAAAACTATTTTAGCAAGCGATATAGAAGCCTCTGAGAACTTAGATAAAGTTACAGGTATGGCCGCCATCACCCAAAGAGCTAACGAATTAATGTTAAAATACCCGGCCGAAAAAGAGCTTTTTGCAAGTTATATCCGCAGCCAGCAAGCCGAATACAACGACCTTGACGACAGCTTAGTAGGGGTAGCGTGGCTGCTAAAAAAGAACGATTAAGGCTTGGCTGTTACTTGCGTAATTTGTACACCTAAAGTTTTTAGCAGGTTATACGTATCTGCCGTATAGCCGGCTAAATCGTAGTCTTCACTGTAAACAATATATTTTATGCCGGCGTTAAGAATGTGTTTTAAGCAATTACGACAAGGCTGATAAACCGAGTACAAAGTAGCTCCATCAATAGAAACCCCATATTTAGCAGCAAAAATGATGGCATTCATCTCGGCATGAATTTCGTTATAAGTCGAAAACTCGTGGTGCAAATCGCGGTCAAACTCTGCATCAAATTTTTCATCACAGTTAGTTGTCCCGGCCGGCGTGCCGTTTATGCCGGTGCTTAATATGCGGCCATCTTTTACTATTAAGGCGGCTACCTTAATTTTTACACAATGCGACAGCTTGGCCATTTCTTTAGCCATATTTAAATAAATTAAATCTTTATTCATTTTATTTTCCTAATATTTTATCCCTCTTAAAGCTCTTAAGGGGGATAGTTGTTTTAACCAAAAATGATGGTACCGGCATCTTTAGCGGCACTAAACCGTTTAATTTTATTAGTACTGGAAAGTTCCAGCGGGGTATTTACCACCCTAATACGCCTTACTTGCTGATAAGGCTGTAATTTTTTGTTCCCCTCTAAGATAAGCGCAATAAGCTGTTTATTAACTTCTTTATGGGTTTTATCTTTAATAAAATCGGAACTGGGATAGATAACGGCCTCTATATCTTCTATCTTTAATCTCTCGTTAATCATATACCCGCGTACCAATAGCTGCTCAAATTGGCTTACTAACTGAAAGGCATCTTCTACCTCTTCGGGATAAACATTTTTACCGCCTTCGGTAACAATGATATTTTTAGCCCGGCCGGTTAGGTACACATAGTTATCACTGTCTTTCCAACCTAAATCGCCGGTTTTAAAGTAGCCATCGGCGGTAAAAGCGGCGGCCGTTGTTTCGTCATCGTTATAATAACCATTAAAAACCATCGGGCCTTTAACGGCAATTTCGCCGATACCTTGTTCGTTGGGCTGCAAGATGATAATATCGGTTTCGGGTAACACCCGGCCAACCGAGCCTTCTTTAAAAGCGTGGGGTGGGTTGAGAGTAATGATAGGCCCGGTTTCGGTTAAGCCGTAACCTTGTATCATATCCAGTCCTAATTGGCGGTAACGGGTTAAGGTAGCACCGGCAATGGGGCCGCCGCCGCTGATAAGTACTCTAAGGCTGGAAAGACTGGCCTTAGCAAGTATCCCTTTTAAGATGGGCATTTTTTTACCTACAGGCCGGCCGGTACGTGCACGGATAGAGCCGCTTACGGCCATTAAACCGCTCACCAAAGCCATAACAACCGGTCCGCGTTTGCGCACATTTTTAATCAGACCGTTAATAACTTTATTATAAAGCATAGGCACACCCAATAAACAGGTAACTTTACCCTCTTTTAAATCGTGCAAAATGTTGGTAATAGCCAGTTTATCGGTAAAAAGCAGCTGCGCTCCGCCGGTTAAAGCCGTAATAAACACCGCCGTCATACAATAAATATGATGAATGGGCAGCAGGACATAAAAAACATCGTTGCTGTAAACATGGATAAGCCCTTGCACTAAATAACTATCACTAATTAAAGCGCGGTGGGTTAAAACTACCCCTTTTTCGTTACCGGTGGTGCCGCTGGTAAATAAAATAGCGGCTACATCTTCTTGCCCAGCCGGCGGAAAATCTTTAGTTGTACCGCTAAGATTAAGCACATAATTGGCCGTATCTTTAGTGAGTGAATAGGTAGGTAAATTAGCTTTATCAAAACCTTTGGCTAATTTTTCGTGGTCGCAAAACAACATTTTAGCCCCAACTCGTTGGCTAAGGGCCAAAGCTTTTTCGCTGCCCATACCGTTATCTATCGGCACGGCGATGGCGCCGGCTTGCATAATAGCCAAAAAGGTGATGGCCCACTCTAGACTATTAACCCCGCTCACCACCAATTTATCGCCTTTTTTAACCCCTTGCTCTATGAGAAAACCGGCAATGTTATCTACCAGCTCTTTACCTTGTGCGTAATTATAGGCACGTAATACTTTGTTATTTTGGCTTTCTTCGTAGGCGCTAAAGGCAATATTATTGGGGAACCGATTGGCCGACAAAGCAAACATTTGCGGTAGAGTTGGCCACCTATCATTAAAAATTTTGCCGCGATATTCATCAAGCACCGTCCAAGGTGTATAAAAACTAGGGATTTTCACCACATATCTCCTTTATTATATTTTTATATTATTAAAATAATACTATATTTTATATAATTTTAATAACCAATCTTTTTTTTGTCAATACCGTTAGGCAAATTTTATAGCTACCGGCCATAAAATTTGTCTAATGGCCTTTACCTTTGGCAATGTGTTATAAGCAAATGCAATGAGTTATTTGTATTGTATGATATTAAAAAAATTTAAGTGCACCTTTATAATGACAGTTAAGGGTAAGAACGATTTGGAGTGATACCTGTAAATAGATAGTTACCACTTGCCATTGTAAACAATTTAAGCTATTGTCTTGTCATGGTAGAGATAAAACATTACGCCGAAAGTTTAGTTAAAGAGGATTTTAGGCCCAAATTAAAAGAGCTGCTCGGGTTAAAATTACTCGCAGATAACCCGGAAGAAACCGCTAAAAAAGTTAATTTGCCGCCGCGTATCGATAAATTTATTAAAGGGGTTGGTAAAGGCATTAACAGCCTAGAGATGATTAAAGACGGCGACCATATTTTAATAGGGATTAGCGGCGGTAAAGATAGCCTAACTTTAGCCTTAGCGCTGGCTCTACGTAAACGGCACTTACCCATCGATTATAAGTTGGAGGCCGTGCAGGTATTATGGAGCGAATACCCTATGACCGCCGCCCAAACTCAAGATTTTGAAGATTACTTTGCTATGTTGGGTATTAAATATACGCAATTACCGGCCAGTATGTACGGTCCCAAAATAAAAAAACGTTTTAGCTGTTATATTTGCAGCCGCAACCGTAAACGTATTTTATTTGATTATGCTAACGAGGTAGGGGCTAATAAGATAGCTTTTGGCCACCACCTAGATGATATTATCCAAACCACTTTAATGAATATGGTATACGGCGGCCAGTTGGCTACTATGATGCCCAAGCAAGATTTTTTTGGCGGTGATTTGCAGCTAATTAGGCCAATGTGCCAATGCCGTGAGCGGCAAGTAATGGCCATTGCTCATGAGCTTGCTCTGCCTGTTATTAGTATTGCCTGCCCTTACCGCGATGATAGCGGCCGTATGGCCATTAAACCGGTAATAGAGCAATTAGAACAAATACTCCCCGGTGCAAAAGAAAACATGTACAAGGCGCTGTTTAATGTTAAAGCAGAGTATTTGCCGGGAGTTAGCTATAAAAAATAAAAAGAGGATTACAACCACGAAAGGAAGAGGTAAAAGCCAGCTAAATTTTGTGGCTATCAAAATTAAATTTATGTACGCATATCTCTAGTAATTATTTATTAATTATATTATTATTGTATAATGTATCTTTCCCCCCTCACCATCGGCCCGCTTAAACTAGCCGGCAATATTTTTGCCGCCCCTATGGCCGGCTACAGCGATAAAGCTACACGGCAACTTGCTCTAGAGTATGGCGCAAATTTAGCTTTTACCGAGATGGTAAGCTGTGAGGGCTTATGGCGGCTCTCGGCCAAAACCCAGCCCATTATGGAAAGGGCCGATGGCGAAGAAAACTTAGCTATGCAATTATTTGCCGGTAATGTAGAGGCGCTAGAAAAAGCTTTACCCATCGCTTTAACACAAAAACCGCAGCTCATCGATTTTAACTGCGGCTGTCCGGTTAATAAAGTTATTAAAAGCGGCAGCGGCAGCGCTTTAATGCAAAACTCTGCCCTTTTTAAAGAACTTATGCACACTTTACGGCAAAATGTACCGGCAGATATTGCCGTAAGTGTAAAGTTTAGAAGCGGCTGGAATTTTGATAGTATTAATTATTTACAAATTGCCGAGCTGGCCCTTAACGAAGGCATTAATTTAATTACTTTACACCCGCGCACACGCAGCCAAGCTTATAGCGGCAAGGCTGATTATAACCATTTAGCCACTCTTAAAAAGACTTTTCCGCAGGCAATAATTTGCGGCAGCGGTGACCTTTATACGATAGAAGATGTAACCAAAATGTTTGAGCAAACCGGCATTGATGCCGTAATGATAGCACGCGGCAGTATTGGGAACCCTTTTATTTACAAACAAATAACAGAGGCCGCCGCCGGCCGCACTTATAACCCTACAGCTAACGAAAGATATGCTACAGCTTTAAAACATTTTGAGCTGGCCTTAGAATATGGTAACGAAGGCACAGTGGTGCGCGAAATTAAAAAACATATTTTAGCCTATCCTAAAGGGATAGCCGGTTGCGCTGCCTTTAAAGGAGTCTTTGCCCCTTTGCTCAATAAAGAAGAGATGCTTACCTTACTAAAAAACACCCTAGCTACTGTTTAGATTTAGCCAGTTGGGCTTTTAGTAAAGCTATCTCTTCTAACAACCTACTATTTTCTTAAGTTACTTCCTCCGATATAAAAAGCGGCCTATTAACTTGGATAGGCACAAATTTGACCTTTGGCGGGGCCTTCGATATAAAAACCGGCAAATAAGATTTTGAAAATCTTAAAGAAAAGGTATACTCAAAGAATCTTAAAACAGACAGATAAAGCGTCATCGAAATTGGAGAAATTAGGGAGAATCTTTCTAAGTTGTTTTTAAGATTAGCCCAAAAATGGCGGGTAGGATTTAATTCAGGAGAATATGGAGGAAGAAAAATAACTTTTTCCGCTAATACAGGTAAGGTACTCTTACGATGAAAAGTAGCGTTATCCATAATAATATGGCTATTTTGTGGGAGCTTTGGCAGTAATTTTTGTGTAAGCCAAGTTTCAAAGAGTTCATAGTACATTGTTCTATTATATTGATACGGCTCTATAAACCCTTTTCTTATCTCTAAGTTTCCTGTTGTTTCATATATCTTAATCCAGCTCTTTAAGGTTGTTGTTCCTATTTTAAATACCTTAGCTGTCTCCTCTAAGGTATGCCTTTCTTTCTTATATTCTATCGCTCTTTTCTTATATTTTACATCATACGACATTTACATTCTATATCATAGATTAGACTTTTTTTCTGTTCTTTGACTCTATGCGCCGGCCTTGAATAGCGGAGGTAGGAATGGACAAAAGATAGCTAAAATGATAAACTAAGGAATGGAAGAAAAAGCAGAGAAGAGGCCGATTTGCCCAAAATGTGGAAAAGAAGAGAGGCAGATGAAGAGTGGGTTTACAAA
>WRBN01000081.1 GCA_009784515.1 Spirochaetaceae bacterium
ATAACCCTGTGGTATCTAACATTTTTTACTCCTTAAATGTAAATAATTGATAACTGAAAGGTGAAAACTGAAAGTGGATAGCTTTTTAATTCTTAATTTTCATCTTTCACCTTTCATCTTTCATCTTTCACCTTTCACCTTTCACCTTTCACCTTTCACTTACCACTACTCAATTATGGGTTACTGTTTTTTCACTTGAGAAAATATTTTAGAAAATTTTGATATTTTTTTAATTTATTTGATGTAGTATTACCTAAACTTTGGCATGATAGTTGCTGGCTATAAAACTTACTTTACACTTGCCGCAGATTATGCTAAGATAACCCCTTATGGAAGCTTTTATTTTGGGCACCGGCGGTATGATGCCGCTACCGGGACGTTACCTTACCAGTGTGCTGCTTCGGCGCGAAGGGTCGTTATTTTTATTTGATTGCGGCGAAGGCACGCAGGTTTCGCTGCGCCGTCTTAATCTAAAATGGAAAAAAATTGATGCCATTTTTATTAGCCATACCCATGCCGACCACGTAACCGGATTGCCCGGTATCTTAATGTTAAGCAGCCAAGTAGACAGAAACGAGCCGCTTTATATTATTGGTCCGCCTAAAATTAAACATTACATCGAAAGCAACCGGGCCAGCTTAGATATGTATATTAACTATCAAATAATTGTTATAGAGATTGACCCATCTAATCCGCAAGAGGTTTTTAAAGGCGAAGGCTTTACCATACAAAGTTTTCCTTTAAAGCATACTAAACCTTGCGTTGGTTACACTTTAATCGAAGATGAGCGTCCCGGTATTTTTTATCCTGATAAAGCATTGGCTCTTAACATTCCGGCCGGGCCGTTATGGGGAACCTTGCAGCGTGGTGAACCTGTCGAGTTTAACGGCCGTATTATTAACCCCAGCGAGGTAATGGGGCCGCCGCGTAGCGGCCGAAAATTTAGTTTTGTAACCGATACCCTCTACCATGAAGGGATAGCTAAATATGTAAAAAACAGTAATTTACTTATTTGTGAAGGTATGTTTGGGGAAGGTATGGAAGAGCAAGCCGAAGAAAAACGGCACATGACGGCTTATCAAGCCGGTCTTGTTGCTAAAGAGGCGGCGGCCCTTAGTACCGGCCTTATCCATTATAGCCCGCGCTACCACGATAAAGAGCTTGGTTTATTATTAGATGAAGCCAGAAAAAATAGTAAAAATACTTTTTTGTGTCGTGACCGCATGGCTATTACTATACCTAATACCGATTAAAGTATTACATCTAATAACATAATTAAAGCAAAACCAATAATAAAACCAAAGGTGGCAAAGTGGCCGTGCTGGCCGCTATGCATTTCGGGGATAATTTCTTCTACCACTACATAAATCATAGCTCCGGCCGCAAAGGCTAGGGCAAAGGGTAAGAGATTTTGCATAGTTACTACCAATAAAGCCCCGATGACGGCCATTATAGGCTCGACAATCCCACTGGCACTGCCAAGAGCAAAGGCTTTCCTGCGGCTTAGTCCCTCTTTGCGTAAAGGAACGGCCACCGCAAAACCTTCCGGTAAATTTTGAATAGTAATCGCTAAAGTCAGGGAAAGGGCTCCAGCTAAGGTGGCATTGGCATCAAACCCTAAAGCTAAAGCACTGCCGGCCGCACCAATAATTACCCCAATAGCAAGACCTTCGGGAATATTATGCAAAGTAAGAGCTATCACCATTAAGAAACTACGTTTAAGTTTACTTTTAGGACCTTCTTGTTGGTAGTTATTTTTTAAACTGGGGTGAAGGTGCGGTAAAACTATATCTAATAATCGTAGAGCAGCGGCGCCAATTAAAAAACCGAACAAAGGCATTAACCAAAGGTGTTGCCCCAGTTCTTCGCTAAAATTAAAAGCCGGTATTAACAAGCCAAAGCAGCTGGCCGCCACCATCACACCGGCGGCAAACCCTAAAATAGTGTCTAATAAGCTGCGTTTAATATCTTTAAAGAAAAATACCAAGCCGGCCCCTAGTGTAGTAGATAACCAAGCTACACTGCCGGCCAATAAAGCTTGGATAACCGGTGATAAATTTAAAAAGTTTTGCATAGTTACATAATCGGTGATAAAAGTAATAAGATTAATTAAAAAATAATTTAGTATTTTTTAAGAATTTATGACAAAATGCCGGCAGGTGAGTTAAAGCCGGAAAAAGCGGGTTAGCGGCGATATCTTCTAGATAATAGGCATGCAATAGATAATGGCCGTTGCCGCCGGCCCCATATTTAACATCATTTAGCAGCGGGCTGCCATGTAGAGCAGCTTGGCAGCGAATTTGATGGCTGCGGCCGGTTTTTAATTGTAATTGCGCTAAAGTTAGTCCATCTTGGTAAGCTAGGGCGGTAACTTTGGTTTCGGCATAACTGCCTTGAGCATAAGCATAGCTTTTACCATCTTTATAACTAAGATAATCTTGCCAAATATCATCTTTAATTTTTCCTTTAAGGACAGCTAAATATTTTTTAATAATAAAACTATCGGCTTGATGTTGGCCAAAAAGCCTAGCGCCGCTTACCGTTTTAGCAATTACCAGCAGGCCGCTAGTATTACGGTCTAGCCGATGGACGGGGGCCGGATTAAAACTTAAGCTAGGTTCATAGTTAATTTGATTTAAAATAAGTTTTTGCACACTCTCTGCTCCATCGTGTACCTTAAGGCCGTAAGCTTTGTTAATAATTACTACATCGGTGTTTTGATAAATTATTTCGAGTAAAGGCCCCTTAGCAACAGGAAGGTGAGGGTTGATTTCTTGTTGATTATTTATTAACTGTAATTTATGATTGAGTTTTAACTGCAAGCTATCACCGGCTTGAATGATGGTATCGGGTTTGGTCTTGTGGCCATTAAGAAGCAGTTCACCGGTTCTTATAGATTTAAAGATGGTACTAAGCGGCAGCCAGTTAAAGGCCTTACGCGCTACTTTATCGAAACGTTTGCCGGCATCGTTAGCGGCGGCAACTTTAGTGATAACTTCGGCTAAAGAGTTGGGCATAATTGTGGCTGGTGGCGGCTAATTGGCCGGCTAGCTGACCGGTAGGGTTGTCGGCTAGGCCGGTAAACTCGTGAGCAAAAAGTAAATTTAACATTTCATCACTTTGTAACGATGTTAATTTATTTTGTAGCTCTGTTATGGTGACTCCTTTTTCTAAAGCCTCTTTAAATTGCAGAGCAAAGTTAGCTAAAGCCGTAAAAACATCGGCGAAGTAATTTTGTCTAATTTTAATTTTTAAAGCTAATTCAGTTGATTGTGCCGCTAAAAGCGGTAACTTTGCCAAATCGGCCTCAATTTGCGGGCGGATAGGCGGTAAAGCCAGCAGTTGCTCAAGGCTCGCCGGGCTGCCGATAGCCACTCCATCGCTTAAATTGTAGATAGCCACCTCGGCAGCTTGTTGACTAAACCAGCGGCGGTAAAGCTCCATACGTTCATCAGTACGGACTAACCCGCCGTTATTGGCCTTTACATAAAGGCTATTCGCCGAGTGGCTCATAGCATATAAAAAATTGTTAAGCGGTTTAAGGCGATTACTATCGGCTACCGCCCATTCTTCAAAGCGGCAGCTGCGAGCATGCGGTTTAGGGCTGGTAAAAGCTAAATCTAGCCCTGTTAAATAAATAGAGCTGGTTCCTAGTTGCCGGCATAAATTAAAGGCCGTTGTCGCCACACTCCCGCCCGAAAGTAAATGGCCATTGTCAACCAAAGGTTGCTCAAAAAAGCGAGCCAGCGGAAAAAAACTTTGACAAAGTAACAATTTAAAATTTTGCCGGTAAACTGTAGGGTAAAGCCCCAGCTCACCCACCAAAATACCTTGATGGCCGCCACAGCCGTCAAGATGACGGCTATTCCAATAACTGCTATCGCTGGCTACCACAAAATCGGCTTCAAAACCGTGTTTTAACAAAACACGATAAGCGGTATCTACCACTACAATTAAGGAGCGTTCATAAATTTCTTTAAAGTAAGGCAAAATGTTTTCTAAGCTTACACCGGCCGCTACTAAGGTTGTAGGGTAATTAAAACGGCCAAAAGCCTCTTTGATGGAGCCGGCCTTACTTAACAGCCGGCTGTTAGCGGCTAAATTGCGCAACCACAGGCGGCCATTTTTTTTAAGAGTAATCCGGTTGGTAGCAGTTTTACTAAGATAATTAACTAAAGCTTTATCAACTTGCGCTAAATAAGCATGATTATCGTATAAAGCGCGGTTAATAATTATCTGCGGCTGCTGTATGCTATGGTTATGCCATAATTCTTCCAACTCGGTGTTGTTGTGATTAAACAGAAAGATTATTTGCTTATTATTAAGATACGGCGTAAAATCTTTATGTTGTAATAACCAGCAAAAGAGCTCTAAGTCGCCCTCTGCGATAAAAATTTTTTTAGTTTCGGTTTTTTTAAGTAATTCATCTACTATATAAGCTAAGCCAAACCCCAAAACAACAAAGCTGTCGGCTTCGTCATCAAAAGATTCTAACTGCTTAACGGCTTCGTTTGAAGGGTTATAGGTGGAATGAACGGCTTTATTAGCTATTAAAAAGTTAATTTGGCCATTTTTACTAGCGTTTAGCTGGGCCTTAGCGTTTGGTTTAAGAGCCGGCCAATTAATAGCCGGAAAATTTAGGCTAAAAGCCGCTAAATTTTTTTTAAAAATTTTTGGTTGGTTAAGCAGCTCTTTTTTATCCACTTTCAATTCTCAACTAGTAATTAGAAAAACTTATGGTTTCTTCTAATTACTCTCGGCTATAATGTTGCAGCATTTGGATAAGATAATAAATACGCGTGTAAATTTCTACCATAAAACGACCGAGCGGTCTTTCGGCATTTTTTTCTATTTCGCGCCAGTTAATAATAATTTCGCTTTTAGGCTGTAATTTAAAGTCATCAATATAACTTTTCAGGCAGCGGCCAATTACCACATAATATTGGGCGGCATCGATGATTAGCTCTTTAGCGCTATCGTTAATTTCGCTTAAGATACCGCTTACGGTATTAGAGGTAGATTTATTATTGCTGCTGGAGCGCAGGGCATTACGCAAGCGCATCATTTGGCTGGCTTCTTCGCCGTGCGCTTTATCAAATTTATAAATAAGGTCGCAGTTTTTAAGCAGTTCTTGAAAAGCGTTAGAAAAATCTTTATAATGAATATTTTGCGACCATTTACCTTTTAAAATTAATAAATCTATCAGCATTTTTATATCTTTTTTTAAAAAATCTTCGGCAAAGGCTACTAAGGCATTAAGCGGCTCGGCAAAGGTATAGCCGGCAACATCTTGACCGGTAAACATTTGCTCGCTTTTGGCGGCGTTATAATTTTCTAGGTAGCTGGGGAGGTTGTTGGTGCCAAAAACTTCCGATAAAATTTTGCTAACGGCTTTGCTTTTTTCGTATTGGCCAAGCTGCTTGATGTACCCTTCCACCTGTGTTTTAATACGGTTTACATAAGGCTTAACAATATCGGTAGCTAAAATATTAACTTTAACTTCGTAAAATGGGTCTTCTTTTACGGTGCGTAAGATAAGCTCGATGGTTTCACTCTTTAAAAGCTCGCTTAAGGAATCCACCATTTTACGCCAAGCGGCCCGGTCGATAAGTTCGGTATTACGGTAGTTTTGTAAAATATCAAAGATTTTTTCCCAGTTACTTTCGCTGGGAATGGGTTGAGCTACATGTAAAAAATCGTTTAAATCGTCCATTAAAAATTTAACGTTAGCGGCCTCAAATTTAGGTTTATAACTTGGGTTTTTTTCCATCATTTTAGCATCAAATTGTTTTAATAAATGAAAATAGTCAAAGTTAATAAAATCGCTGAAGGCTTGCATATAGGCGTAGCTAAAATTAATTTGCCCCACCACACTGGAGCTTTCTAAAAAGCTGGTAATAGCTTTAAGTTCTTGTTTAAGTTCATTTTGCAGCTCGTTGACATTACGGCCAATGGCCCTATTTTTTAAATTTTCGGCGGTAAGCTGGCTTACCATTTGCTTACGGTTGTCATCGAGAAAAGATTCGATAACAATACTTTTAAGTTGTTCCGATTTACTAACATTTCGTAACAATAGCCTTGCATTTGTAGTAATATTATAAATATCATAAAAAAACTTACCGGCCTGCGGGGTTAATTCGTGGCTGGCTACACGGTAAAATTTACTGCGTTTTTTTAATTGGTCTTCAAAACTTTTAAGCATACGCTTTTTTTCGCGCTCTGTATCGTTACCGCTAAAAAGCATATCTATAAGACGGGCAATTAATCCTTTTTTTGGTTCACTCATTTTCTTTATCCAAATCGATAGTTAGTTACTCTATCGCCTTTATAAGGCTTAGTGCATACAATTACTTAATAATATATCGGGTAATTTAGGCTAATAACTTTAAAAGTTGGCAAATTTAGGGTTGCCACAAAAAATTAGCTAAGTTTACCGTTCCGTTTAACATATTTAATCCGGCCAAAATTTGCAAAGTGTAACTGTAGTAGCTACTATTTAAGGTACCATCTAAACTAAAATAAGGCAAGGTGGCCTCTAATATCCTAAAAGTTAGCTCGTTATGAGCTGCCGGCACAAAGGCCTCAAAAATGCTGTAAGCAAGCTGCCGGTTTTGCCGGGTAAATTGCAAGCTTTTGGCTAAAGCCCGGTTAAAACGGATAAACAAATCGGCGTTATTGTTAATTTGGTTGCTGCCGGTAACAAAGGCCGCCCCCACTAAATTAGAAAAATTGCGCAAATCAAAGTGGATAAAGCCGGGCAGTTCGGCCAAAATAACATTTTCGTGGTTGGCAAAAGTTACCGCTGCATCAATATGACCGCTTTGCAGCATAGCCAGCTGGGTAAACCCAATCCGCTCTATAGTTACGGCCCCTTCTAAATTATGATAACGCAAAAACTCGCGTAAAGCAATATAAGACGAGCCGTACAGCTCTGGCGTGCCGATAACCCTACCCCTTAGGTCGCCGGGGCTTTGCACATGAGCGTTTATGCTGGCGATAGAAAGCGGACTGCTGCGGTAATATTGAGCAAAGGCCCTTACCGGCAGGCCGCTGCTGGCGGCGATTAAAGCGTGGTCGCCATCGGTTAAAATGGCCGTTAGCTGGCCGCTCAGCAATAAAGAGGTTAAATCGGCGCCCATAATATAATCTAGCTCTAGGTTAATACCTTCTTCGGCAAAAAACCCCATTGTTATACCCACATAAAGCGGGGTAAACTGTACGTGCGGGATAAAGCCGATACCCAGCCTAAAATTATCCAGTCCCCATAAACTTTGCACCGATAAAAGTAATACAAGATAAATTTTACGCATAGTTTACTTTAACAGATTATGCCAATAACTGCAAGGGCAGTCGGCTGCCGGAGGCATTTCGGCAATAAAAAAAAGATAGATTAAGGACAGGGTAACTACCCTGCCTTTAATCTTGAGGCACCTTTTGGCCTTCTTTTAGTATTTTAACGGCGCCGGCTTTTACGCTGGCAGCTAACTCTTTAGAAGAGCAGCGGTTAGTTACTTTGGCTTTTTGCCTTTCCTGAATTACTTTAGTAGATATTTCTTTGGGGTCGGTCATACCGGGGATTGGCACCTCTTTATCGGCCTTGCCGTGAACATAACACCAAGTAAATATACTGGTTTGCTCGGGAGTTAGCCAAACATTTTGAACTATTATAAAGGTTACAATCATTTTGCCATCAAGCGGAAGCAGCCTTTTAAAATGCAATACGGCTATAAAGGTAGGAAAGCTGGCAAAAATAAGTGTTAAAAAAATACCTAGATGTACGTTATTAATTATATAGGCAGCGGTAATGCTGGCTAGTGTAAATAAAAAAAGGAGCAAGTAGCTGCGTATCCGCTTGAGTTTTACCACAAATAGTAAAGCTAAAACAATACCGGCCCCGTTAGTTGCGGCAAAGGCTAATACCCATAAAAATATAGTAGGAACAATAATATAGACAGATTTAAAGCATAAGGCCGCCACAAATAACGGCACTGAAAAAAGTACTATATTAGACCAACTATAAAAGTAAACGGCAATAAAAGCTAAGGTTAAAGTTATGATAAAATAAGTAAAGTAAAGGGCAAAAAAGAGCCCTCGTTTTAATTTAAATAACTCTCTCACCTCGATAACGGCCAAAAATACCGCTAAGTAAGCGGTAACCACAATAGCTGCTACAGGCCATTCTATGGGGAAAAAGAGCAGCTGTGCCGCTACATTAATAAGGATAAATAGAAAAACAACAAGGCTAAGCAATGGTTTAAAGTTTTTGGCCTGTAACATAAAAAGCGGTAATAAAAAATAACCTATGGCGGCATCGTTAAATCCCCAAATAAAGCCCATCGCCACTAAAGGGATAAGCCAAAACCAGCCTTTATAAAAGGCGATAGCTAAAAAGGGGCAAACTAAAAGAAAAAGATTACTAGCTTGAAATGTGCCATAGGCTAATCTCATACCAGAAACTAACAGCATAAAACCGCATAAAGCTAAAAAACAGGCATAATAAAAT
>WRBN01000082.1 GCA_009784515.1 Spirochaetaceae bacterium
AAGGTAGCCGTACCGGAAGGTGCGGCTGGATCACCTCCTTTCTGCGAGAAAGGTAATACGCAGTTAGTGTATACTGCGAACCCCGCACAATCGTATCTCTCTTCCCTTTGCTTCTTTGTCATCACAAGCGTAGCTTGTCAATCTTTTTAAAACCCCTCTTCTTTGAGGGGTTTGTTGCTTTTATTTTGCCTTGACTTCGTTTTAAAAATAGGGTATTATGTGAGTATAAAAAACTTGGGCCAGCAAAGCTAACCCAAGAAAATTAAGACTATACGCTAATATAGCCTTTGTACGACTACGAGCATGAACATTAGAACGAACAGTGCTCGTAGTATTTTTTTACCTACGTACATTTGCTACCTCCTCAATTAAAATTGAAGCGGTACGCGGCTGTTCGCCATCGCCCACAGTGGGCTATAAGTTATTGTAACACACTTGTACCGTTTATTCAACTTAAATCTCCAAAAAATTCTATGCTATCATAGAATAGTAGTTATAGACATAACTACTATAAACATATTCTAAGTGAGGAAAGAGGAAATGGCAAATTATCAAGTTGTCTGGACGTGTAGTAAATGCGGTATGTCTTTACCACCGGTTAGTGGCACTAATCCAACTGCGGGGCGGCCAAATTCAAGCAACTGTTCTAAAGGTGGCAGTCATAATTGGACAAATACCTATCAACAAATCAAATAGGTAGATTATTTTTGTAACCCTCACTTTCTAAGGTGAGGGTTTGTTGCTTTAAGCACTAATCTACTTGACAAAGAATATATGATAATATATTATCATAATATGAATATGAATATGAATATGAATTAGGAGTGATGTATTTATGAATAAACCAAATATCTTTAAATTAGCTACCGGAGAACTAACTCAAGATGCGTTTTTGAGCTGGCTTTTACAATGGAGTGAAAATAAATATGCCGAAGTTGATTTGGAGCTTTATAATGTAGGGCAAAAATTTGTGCAATTTTTGCTTGATAAAGGTGATGATTATATAATTAATACCGTTAAGGTAGAGCGGCAATGGAGTAAAAGCAAAGCCGATATAGTAGCCACTATTAATAACGACTATTTTATTTTAATCGAAGATAAAACAAGTAGTGGCACTTGGAAAAAACAGTTAGAAAAGCATAAAGAATTTGCTACAAAACATTGTGAAAAATGCAGTTTAAAGCCAGTCCTTGTTTATTTAAAGACGGGTAATGAGAGTAAATATACTTTAAATTGGATAACCCAGCAAGGTTGTCGGCCTGTAGTTCGTGATGAAGTGTTAGCTATAATTAAGAAATATAACGGCACAAATGTTGTTTTAAGAGATTTTATTGACTATTTAGAATGGCTTGAAAAACGAACAGTTAGATATACCGAACGAAAATATTTACTCAGTGATTACGTGGCTTGTCAAGGTTTATATTTAAAGCTACAAGAAGATATTAAGGAAGCTAGTAAGTGGAAATGTATTTATAAAGGTAAAACTTGGTGTTTTGGTTATCATTTTAAAAAATTAGTGGTTGGTAAAATTTATATACAAATTGAAAATTCTTTTGCTGGGGGTATAAGCTTGATGATTAAATTGGAAGAATTTGATAAAAATAAAAATGTTTTGGAACAAGTTTTTGCAGGGATACAAAAATATGCTCAGCAAAACGGACTAGCTTTAATCAAGCTTGCTCGGTTTAACCCAGCTGATATTTCAACTGTAGGTAAAATAGAAAATGCCTTTAAATTTGATGAGCAAGATAAGTTAGACTATGCTGGTTTATTAGCAACTCTCGAAAAACTTGAACGAACACTCGATGATTATACATTAAGCAAGCAATAGTTTTAAAAGATGATAAATTAGAGATTGGGTAATGCGGTTTGCATTATAGGGATAAATAGTAAATCAAGCTAGACAAACCCTCTATCATCGTATATAATCTCCTTAAATTTATTCAAAATATCACGGAGGTTTTTTATGCCCAACCAAAAAATCAATATATTTTTAACTTTTACCGGCCAAGCCGAAGAAGCTATGAATTTTTATGCCGCCAATCTGCCGCAGGCTAAAATTACCCAGTGCGTGCCCTATGGCGCTGGTAACCCTATGATGGCCGCCGGCGAAGAAAACTTTATTATGCACGGCCAGCTGGAGTTTATGGGCCAAACTATTATGTTTTTAGATATGAGTAAGCAGTATCCGGCACCGGCCTTTGCGTGGTCAACTTCTATTTATATTGATTGTACCGATGAAGTAGAGTTTGATGCTGTCTTTGCCGCTTTAAGTAAAGAGGGCAGCGTAATGATGGGCCCGGAAAGTGTAGGCGATATTAAAAAATGCGCTTGGGTAACCGATAAATTTGGTATCACTTGGCAGCCGGTGTGGATTGGTTAAAGCCAGTAGTAGGCTTTAGGCGGTATTGCAAAGCTATAATTTCTATTAAAAATATTAAGCTATGAATGATAATTTGTTAATTAATAAAGTAACTGCCAACGATGTTGAAGCCGTTAATCAAATATTTAACGATGCTAAAACTTTTTTAAAAAGTCAAAATATTGACCAATGGCAAGATAGCAATGGTTATCCCAATAGTCGAGATGTAGCCGCCGATATAACTGGTGGTGAAGGTTATGTCATTAAGTTAAATGATAAAGCTATGGCTTACTTTGCTTTAAGCTTTGCCGGTGAAAGTACTTATCAGGTTATTGACGGCCAGTGGCTTAATAATAATAGTTATGCCGTTATCCATCGTTTGGCTATAAGTAATGATTATCGCGGGCAAGGTATAGCTGGGCAGATTTTTAAAAAAATTGAAAAAATATGTTTAGCTAATAACTGTAGTAATATCCGTATAGATACCCATAAAGACAATAAAATAATGCAGGCTGTGCTAGCTAAAGCTGGTTATAAATATTGTGGTGTTATTACTTTGCAGAGCAGGGCTAAGAGACTGGCTTACCAAAAAATTTTAGGAGACATTTAAGTAATGCCAAAGGAGAAAGCACAGCCGCTTTTGTAACTAGGCTGTTATCTTAAATTATTTTTTAATCATAGAAGTTTTATTCTAGAGCTTTTTCCAGCTATTTTGTTGCATAATTTTAACATATAAAATGGTGTGGAGTAGCATAGAGATAAAAAACCCATTGCCAAAACGCTCTGCTAAGTTGTTAGTTCTAAAACCCACCGTTTACCGTCATATATTTGCCGCGTTCACCTAATTCGCGGTGCGCTAAACGCATAACAAAGGCAAAGGGAGCATAAATAAATGAATATAGCACTGAAATATCCATTATAAAAATAAAAAAACCGGCAAAAAAACAATAGGTAAGAAAGTAGGCGGCTTTTTGTAACGATATATTATTGTCTTGTAATATTATATTCTTTTTCTCATATCTTAAAACAAGAAAGTAAAAAGAAAATCTCATCATAAAGTAGCACACAGGGAGTAAAGCAAGAAAATTAATTAACATAAAAGGAAAATCTGTAAAAAGAAATTCGATAAATCCCCTATAATCAGGCCCCCAGCTTACACCGCCTAAAGCTATATCCCGAATTAAAAAAATAACTAAGCCTATGGCTAGCTCGATAATTAAAATTTGTTTGCGGTACTTTATAGATAAGTTGATAAATTTAACCATTTTATTCTCCTTATGCTGCAATGTATTATAACACTTGCATGCTTGGGTTGTCAATAGTTTTTGTCTAATATAACATATTTTGTTTCAACCACTCTAAATAACGCTCCAGCAATGGTGTAGGGTTGGTTAATAACTTTTCAGCTAAAGGTTTAAGCGTGCTATACAAAGCTTTATTAGCTTCGTCTTCGAGGTTGGCCAATTTAAAACTAAAGCTGCCGGCTTGTTTTAAGCCGCTAAATTCGCCGGGGCCGCGCAGTTTTAAATCGATGTCGGCAATTTTAAAACCATCGGTGTTTTGGTATAAAGCTTTTAAACGTTCTTTGCCGTCATCGGTTAAATTTTCATGGTAAACTAAAAAACAATAACTTTGCAGATTACTGCGTCCTACCCGGCCGCGCAGCTGGTGCAGGGCGGCCAGTCCAAAACGTTCGGCGTTATGAATAACTATACTGGTAGCATTGGCCACATCAATGCCTACTTCGACAATGCTGGTGGCCAGTAAAACATCGATATGCCCTAGCGAAAAGTTATGCATTATCTGCCGTTTCTCTTCTTCGTCCAGTTTGCTGTGGATAAGGGCCAAGCGGTAATCTTTTAATTCACTGCCGCTAAGTTCTTTAAGGGCCTCTTCGGCAATTTTTAGGTCGCTGTTATCGTATTTTTCAGTACTATCTTTTTCGCTTTGTTCGATAAGCGGGTAAACAAAATAAGCTTGATGGCCTTTATTTAATTCATTTTTGACAAAATTTAAAACTTTAGTCAGATTATTGCTAGAAGCTAAATGAGTTTTAATGGCTAAACGCCCTTGCGGTAATTCGGTAAGGCTGGCAAAATCTAGTTCGCCCAGCATGGTCATCGCTAAGGTGCGCGGTATAGGAGTGGCGCTCATCAATAAAAGGTCGCAATCGGCGCCTTTGCTTAGTAACCTATTGCGCTGCATAACCCCAAACCGGTGCTGTTCATCAACTATGACAAAGCCTAAGTTTTTGTAGGTTATATCGTTACTAAAGAGCACGTGCGTGCCCACCGCTAAATGAATGTTGCCATCATTTAATTGCTGGATAAGCTGCTTACGGCCGGCCGAACGTACATTACCGCTTAAAAAAGCAACCTCGATACCCAAAGGGCGTAGCAGTTTGTCGGCATTTTCGGCGTGCTGGCGAGCCAGTAGCTCGGTGGGAGCCAGTAAAGCCACTTGGTAACCGGCCTGTATATAACAACAAGCGGTGAGTAAGGCCACTAAAGTTTTGCCGCTGCCCACATCGCCTTGCAGCAGTTGCCGCATTACATAACCTTGCTGCGCGGCCTGTAATAGTTGCTGAATAGCTGCCTGTTGGCTAGCCGTTAGCGAAAAAGGCAAGCGCGCTAATCCTTGCTGCATTAAGGATAAAGGCAAATTACGCGCCGGCCGGCCGGTTTGCTGTTGGAGTAATTTTTTACGGCAGAGCGATAAGGTAAATAAAAATAATTCTTCGGCAATTAAAAAACGCGTGGCTTCATCAATTTCACTACGATTAATAGGAAAGTGCAGTCCGTGCAAATAACTTTTTTTATCTTTATCAAATTTTTGGCCGGTTATTATCTGCTGCGGTAATAAACTATCAATCTTTTCGGGCAGTAACTCAAAGGCGGCGGCCATAAATTTACGCAATTTGGCTTGACTAAGCGAGGCCGAAAGGCCGTAAATGGGTAGTAACTTACCAAAATTGACGGGATTATCGCTATAATCTTCAAACTCAAAGCTGCTGCTTTGTATTTCATTATACTTTAAATTAAATTGCCCAAAAAGGTAAATTTTTTTACCGGCCGGTAATTTATCGGCCAAAAAACTGCGGCCAAAACACAGCAGGGCGGCGGTGCCCTCAAAATTATCTTTTAAGGTAATTTTAACGGTGGTTTTATCGCCGCGGCCAATAAAGCTGCTGCCGGTAACGGTGGCTATCACGCTGGCGCCATCAAGCTTGGCCGCTTCTTTAAAGCTTATAAAGTTAGCGCGGTCTTCGTAACGTACCGGATAATGCGCCAGCAAAGCTCCAATGGTGGTAATGCCTAAATTGGCAAAGGCTTTGGCACTTTCGGGGCCCAAGCCTTTAATACTGTTTAAAGTTTGTTCCAGCTCGTTAATTAACATTTAGCATTAAAAAGGCAGCATGGCAATTAAACCGTTAGCTATAAAGCGAACATAGTTAATAGCTTGCCAAATAATAAAACCGCTAACGGCTATAATAATAAGAGCGTGGTGGTACTTAACCATTTTGCCGCGCGCAAACATATTATTTACCAGCATAACGGGGCGGCGTAAAAAACGGTCTACCATCATACTAAAAGGGCCGTTACTGCGCATAAAAACAAGGGCGATAAAACGCAAGGTAGCCATAATAGCCATAATGCTAAAAAAGACCGATAGTATCGTAAAAAATACATCGCTAAAAAACATTATAACCACAGCTAACCTAAGTGAGCCCGATATAGCGATACTGCGCAGGCTATTTTGGATAAAAGTTAAAAAGACAATACCTAAAATAACCGAAAAATCGAAGCCGCCAACTTGCAGGCCAAAACGCCGCCAAAAATTTAAGTAGGGCGCCGTTAAACTTAAAATAACTTGGGCAATAGGGTGGTATCTAAACTGCGGCAGCCAACTTAAAAGGATAGTAGCCAGTATTAAGTACATATAAATAGTAATGGCCGTATTTATGAGGCTAAAAAGAAAACTAAACGAACTCATATAGCTACTATACAGTTATTTTTCATTCTTGACAAGGGTGGTTAATTACCTTAAAATAAAATAAGGAGAGTAATTATGCCGTATTTTAGCGATGTTAGAACAATTTTTATTAAAAATCTTAAAAAATTTGCCGTTTTTAAAGGTAGGACAGACCCCAAAGAACACAGGTTATTTTGTGTATTTTATAGCGTTTTGGCAGGACTGCTGGTAACGCCGGCTGTTTTGGTATTGGCTCTTTTTCTGATGATGAACGAGGGCAACTTTAACCATACCGCCGCCTTAATTTTAATAGGTGTTATAGCTTGGTCATTTATTTTAACTCTTCCCCTTGCCTCTATAACGGTAAGACGGCTGCACGATATTAATAAAAGCGGTTGGTATTTTTTTATTTGTTATGTTCCCGGTTTGGGGTTAATTAAAATGCTGGAGTGGACGGCCCAAGAAGGTGATGCAGGTGATAACCGTTTTGGCCCCAATCCTAAAGCTGTAAAAGAGAAATTATAATGGAATATTTTATTGATTGTTTTAAGAAATATGCTGTTTTTAAGGGCAGAGCGCGACGGAAAGAGTATTGGCTGTTTATGTTATTTTTTGAGGGGTTTTTTACTCCATTATGGTTATTGGCTATGTATTATAGCCGCGCCTTTGAGCTGCCATTTATTATCTTTGCCTTAGTCTTTATTACTCCTAAATTTGCCGTAACGGCTAGGCGGTTGCACGATATTAATAAAAGCGGCTGGTGGGCCCTTTTAACTGCGGGCGGATTAATAGCGGTAATTATTTTAACGGCTTGGTGCGTACGCGAAGGTGATGCAGGTGATAACCCCTACGGCCCTAACCCTAAAGCCGAAAGACCAAGCTAATTTATGTTTATTGAATATTTTAAAAATAATTTAACCTTTAAAGGTCGGAGAACTTCTTGGCAGTTTAATGGTTTATTTTGGTTTTATGTTGTTTTAACGGTTATATGGGTAGCTCCCCTTATGTTAATAAGCTACATTGCGGCGGCTAATGAAACCCTTGAAGCCTTTATTAATACAGCAGTTTATAGTACATTTTTTAATGTTTATTTTATTTTTTACGGAGCGCTTGCCATTATAGCTTTTATAGCTGCCGGTGTTAAAAGGCTGCATGATTTTAATAAAAGCGGTTGGTGGCTGCTATTAATATGTATTCCTATTGCCGGGCAGTTTTTAATGTTGTATTGGTTCTTTTTTAAAAAAGGTGATGCGGGTGATAACCGCTTTGGCCCAAACCCTCAAGTCAAAAAAGGTTAATTTTAATAAAAACTTTTTAAATAGCCAAAATTATGCTAAAATAACTATAAGGAAACTTTAAAAAATTACCTGCCCTATAAGAGAGGATACTATGCCTATAAAAACCAACGATTTTTTTACAACAGCTTACACTATAGCCGGTAAGCACGACCCGCGCGGCGAAGCCGGTATTAAACGTTTAAAAGACAAAGCCCAAAAAGCCTACGAAGCCCTTAAAACTGCCGAAGAACGCGCCCGTTTTGATAAAGACCGCCTAGAGCACCCTTACGCCGATTGCCGTATTATTTACGATAGCGGCCAGCCTATCCAAAAAATAATGGTAGGCATAGATTGTTTGGGCGATGAACTTTTACTTGCCGACCGGCTTAACCGCAGAGGTGAAAATATCGATATGGTGTTAAGCCACCACCCGCAAGCACAGGGTACACCGGGCCTAGCTTATGTGGTGGCCAGTCAAACCGATTTACTGGCCGGCGCCGGTGTGCCGGTAAGCCAAGTGGAAATACCTATGCAAAAACGTGCCGCTGAGGTAGGGCGCGGTCTTGCTCCCGGTAACCATCAACGGCCGGAGGCGGTGGCTAGGTTGTTAAACATTTCTTACGGTTGTTTGCATAGCGCCGCCGATTTATTGGTGCAAGCTTTTTTACAAAAACGTTTTAACGCAGCAAACCACGAAACCGTTGACGATATAATTAAAGATTTGCTTACTTTGCCCGAGTACCGGCAGGCCGCTATAAATGGGACTTTACCCACCGTAATGAGCGGCGGCAAAGATAACCGTGCCGGCA
>WRBN01000083.1 GCA_009784515.1 Spirochaetaceae bacterium
GCTGTGCAAGCCGCTAACGGTATTTACAGCGACAGCGACCGTGTAAACATTCAGGCCGAAATTAGCCAGTTAATTCAGGAAGTAAACCGCATTGCCGAGCAATCACAATTTAACGGCATGCAAGTTCTTGACGGCAGCTTAGACGGTGCCGGCGGCGGTGTAGCCCTAGTTGGCCACATTGGCGCTAACATGGACCAACGCGTAAGTATTGACGTGCGCGATATGAGTGCAGCGGCTTTACAAATTGAAGGTTTAGTATACGATAGCACCGATGCCGCTAACCAAGCCATTGGGACCCTTGACGGCGCTTTGGATATGATTAACAGGCAACGCGCCGATTTAGGTGCTTTCCAAAACCGTATGGAAATGCTTGTAAACAGCCAAATGAATGCCGCCCAAAACCTACAATTTAGCGAAAGCCAAATTAGAGACCAAGACATGGCAGCCGGTGCCGTTGAGCTTACCCGCGACAACATTCTTATGCAAAGCGGTATTGCTATGCTGGCACAAGCTAACACGCGTACTCAAGGTGTGCTACAGTTACTTAACTAATAATTTTGTTAAGCTAAATTTGTTTTTAAAGGTAAACCAAGCGCCTGTTGGTTTACCTTTTTTATTTTTACATAACGGTAATCCCGTTTAAAAACTGCCGGCAGTCTTGACAAAACGGCTTATTAATAGTAAAGTTTTAGATAAACTCACTAAGTTTTTGTTTAAAGGAAAATTTTGTAATGGTAAAAATTAAAAGTGCCCTCGGCTTTATTGGCTTATTGGTTATTTTGGTTATCATTGTGGTTAGCTTTGTTATTGCCCCTTCTTTAGGTATGGGCGGCAGTAACGTTATTACTTTTGGCCGCTACGGGCAGCAGCCCATCGATTATGCTAGAGGCAGTAACTTTTTAAACCTAATAGAGCAGTACCAGCGGGCCAACAGCGATATGCCGGCCTTTATGCAGCGTTTTTTATGGCAATATGCCTTTAGCCAAGCTATGTTAGCCGCTGCTTGGGCCGAAGAAAGCCAGCGGGCCGGTATTGTGGTTGGCAACCGCCTACTGGGCCTATCGTTAAGCAACGAAGGTTTTACCCACGAAATACTGGCCGGCCTAAGCATAGTAGACCACGAAACTATCGTTAATAGGCACACCCAATTAATACGCAGTAATATTATGCGCCACAACGTTAGCTCGGTTACCCGCAGTAACAACTTTTTAAATTTTGCCTCTAACCCGGCCGGTATAAGCCGCAGCGCCGATATAGCCATTTTTTATGCCGATAACTACCCCGATAGTGCCGCCATCTCTTTTGCTCAAGCTAATTTAAATCTGTTTAGGCAAGCTAACTTAAGCGTTTTATTCATAGAAGCCGGCCGAACCGAAGCCGAACAGCTACGCAACTCTTTAATTAATAACGAGTTTAGCTTTTTTGATGCTCCACTGCGCAGTAACATTGTTTACCATTCTATAAATAATCAGCCGCAATATCTTTTTGAGGTAGAGCAAATTTTACTTGATGACCAACTGGCCGCCGGTGTTTTTAACTTAACGGTAGGCGGTGTCTCGCAGCTATTACCGCAAGCGGGCATCGATAATTTATTTGTTCTTTACCAGCTGGAAGAAGCCCCCGTAACGCCCGATTTTACCAGCGAAACCACCATTAATATGGTAAAAAATTACTTGCTTACGCACAGGCGCTCGCATGTGGCCGACCACTTTTTAGCCGAAGCCGCCTTAATAGATAGGACTAATTTTGCAGTTTCGGCCGCCGCCTTAGGGGCAACCATTTTACATACGCCGTTTTTTAGCCCCGTTTTTGGCCTAGAAGTTAATCAATTTAACCCCAGCCCCTACGATAGTTTGGTAGAAAATTTTACGCAAATTTTTGCTCAGCAAGATGCACGTTTAGCCAACGCTTTAAGGCATAACCGGGCCTTTTTTAGCGCCGTTTTTGCCGGTGGACTTAACGCACAAGTAAATTCTTTAGTGATAGATAACGACTTTTTAGCCATTATCGCCGTGCTGCCTACCGCCGAGCAAAACTTTACGCAACAACTTACCGGCCTTGACGATTACCTTAACCATGAGTTACTTACTTTAGTTGAGCAAAATTTTAGAGATTCGCCGCGCTGGCGTGATAACTTTGACCGCGGCTACACAACTATCTTTGGGCCAGAGCAAGATGCCGGTTTTAACTTCGGTTTTTAAATGCTTACCTTAGAGGCCACAGCTCGTGGCCTTTATCAAGTTGTTTATAACAGCCGTGCCTTATACTCGCAATATAACATTGAAAGTGGGGTAAAAAAATTACTGCCACCTCCCAGCGAGCACACACTTTACTTAATAGCTTCGCCGTTACTGGGGTACGGCCTTAAAGAGTGGCTCGCTAAATTACCGGCCGGCAGTTATGCCTTAGCCTACGAAGCCGAGCCGCAGCTAACCCAAATTACTCACCAACATTTTGCCGGTTGGCAAACCTCTCAAGTTACTTTACTTAACAGCATAGAATATAACTCTTTAAACAAGACGCTCTTTAATTTATACAACTACAACTTTAAAGAGGTAGTTATGCTTAAAATAAATGGCGGTTATTATTTAAAACAAACTATTTATGATAATTTATTTATTTTTTTACAGCAATTACTCCAGCAGCAAACCCATAACCGTTTACTACTTAAACGTAATGCTAAACGTTGGTTAAAAAATACCATCGACAATTTTAGCAGCATAAAAAGTTTTGTTAAACCTCAATTTGATGACAAACCACTCATCATTGCCGCCGCCGGTTTATCGTTAGATGAAGCCATACCTTCTTTAAAAAAGTACCGTCCTTATTATCATTTACTGGCGGTAGATACCGCTTTTTTACCTTTGCAAGCGCATAGTCTTAATCCCGATGCCCTTTTTATTTTAGAAGGAGGCTTTTATAATAGCTACGATTTTATCGGACACAAAAACTTCACTGCGCCTGTCATCAGCGATTTAGCCAGTTATGCGCCTTTGTTACATAATTTACCGGCCCCTAAAAGTTTTTTTGTTACTAACATTGCTCCGGTAACTTTATTTAAACGTTTAAGTTTGGCTTTACAACTGCCTTTATTACCGCCGTTAGGTAATGTAGCGATGGCCGCCATTACTTATGCCCTACAGTATAGCAATGCCTCTATCATTTTGTGCGGGTTCGATTTTTGTTATAGTTTAAGCCGTTTACATGCCAAAGCCGCTTACAGCCACAGCAACGATTTAATAACTAATCATCGCTTAAACAGAGGCCATTTAACAACGACTACTTTAAACCGTCCGTTACTTTGCGCCCAAATAGCTGGTCAAAGTTATCTTAGCGATGAGGTTTTATTAAGTTATTACCATATTTTAGCTAAATTAAAAAACGAGCGGCTTTTTAGCTGGCAAGAAAGCGGCTTACCCTTAAATTTGCCGCTTTTTAACCGGCAAAATTTAAAGACTAAGGCCAACTTAACTTGGCAAGAAGTTGAAGTCGATTTAACATCTTTTAAAGAAAATGAAATTGAAAATTTAAAATTATTTTTAAAAAATCAAGTGTTCACCGATAAATTAGATTACTTACTTTTAGAGGCCCAAAATACGGCTAACTTAGCCCAGCTGGCCAGCTACTACCTTAAACTTTGGCAGCAAAGTTAGCCTTAATTAATAACTATCAAAATCGACTGAGGTAAGCTCAGTAAAAATGGGCGAAAAATCTTCTGTTTCGGCCGCCAGCCCAATGACATCACTTATCTCTTCGGTTATTTGCTCCACGATAGCTTCTGTAGCCAGCATATCGGCAGCCCGGATAAATAAAGTAATTTTATCTTTATTAATTTGATAGCGCAAAGCAACCTCTACCGAAAAAAGCTGTAACAAAGCCCCCAATTGCTCAAACACCTCTAGGGTACTTATTTCATCTTCCGAAAGTTCTTCTAACTTTAACAGATACGCCGCCATATCTAACTGAGCTTTATATACTTTTTCGCCGGCCTCATTGTGGGCAAATTGCTTTAAATTTAAAGAGCCGGTTTGCCCTTCCAATAAAAAATCGTAATCAACTTCTGTGATAACGGCAGGCAGCTCAATATTTTTACTTTCGCCGGCCAATAAAGCCAAACCACGCTCTAATAACCCCATTATTTTACTCCCAGCTCTCTCATTAATCTTTCGTAAAGGCCAAAGTAACCGCTATGCACAAAACTTTGCAGCTTTTCCTCCGGTAAATCGGCTAAAAAATCATCTAAATAAGCCAGTAACTTAGCCATATCTTCGCTAAGCTCACCGTTGCTAGGGGCCACAAAAGGGCGGCTCTCTTCTTTTGGCTGCGGCTCGGTAACCGTTGCAGCAGTTTCCTCCGCTTTTTCCTCTGCGGCAACCGGTTCGGGCATATCTAAATTGGGTGATACCATATTTTCACCGGCCTTAGCCAGCAGTTGACTAATATCTACCACCACTTCCTCTGTTTCTTCAGCAGCTTCGGCGGCTACTTTTTCTGCTTCACCCTCTTGAGCTAAACGCAGATACTCCGCCGCTAAAGGGTCGTCCTCCGTTGTAACCGTTTTTTCTTCAGTTACCTCTTCCTCTAAAGTGCGTTCCGCCTCAGCCTCTTGAGCCAGCTGTAAATATTCGGCGGCTAATTTTTCCTCTGCGGCTTCTTTAGCCAGCTTTTCCGCTTCACCTTCTTGGGCTAAACGCAAATATTCTGCCGCCAACGGGTCTTCGGTTGGTATTATTTCTTCGTTTTTTTCTTCAGCCGCTAAAACCGGTTCCGTTTCATTTTCCTCAAAGTAAGGCTCAGTGCTAGTTATTTCTTCATTAATTTCTTCGGTTAATTCAATTTCGCCAGCAACCGGTTCAGGCATATCCAAATTGGGCGATACCATATTCTCGCCGGCCTTAGCCAACAGCCGGCTAATATCTATCGCCTCTTCTTCAAGGGCTTCAGCCGCTAGCTCCATAGCCGGCTCGGCCTCTAAATTATCTACTTCACTAAAGTTAAGTTCTTCTGTCTCGGCCGGCTCTTCATTACTCTCCGCTACCGGCAAAGTATCTTCGGGGATTACCTCTTCGGTTACTTCTTCCTCTAAAGCCCGTTCCGATTCACCCTCTTGAGCCAGCTGTAAATATTCGGCGGCTAATTTTTCCTCTGCGGCTTCTTTAGCTAGTTTTTCCGCTTCACCTTCTTGAGCTAAGCGCAGATACTCTGCCGCCAAAGGGTCATCCTCCGTTGTAACCGTTTTTTCTTCGGTTACTTCTTCCTCTAAAGCCCGTTCCGCCTCAGCCTCTTGAGCCAGCTGTAAATATTCGGCGGCTAACTTTTCTTCTGCGGCTTCTTTAGCTAGTTTTTCCGCTTCACCTTCTTGAGCTAAGCGCAGATACTCCGCCGTCAAAGGGTCTTCAGCCAGTACTTCTTCCTCGCTTAGTTCTTCGGCCGCTAAAACCGGCTCCGTTTCTACTTCGGCTACCTTAAATTCTTCTTCTAAAGGGGCTAAAGTAACCTCTTCGGTGGTTATTTCCTCTACTTCAGAGGCCGGCAACTCTATATCACCGCTGCCCACCAGCAATTCGGTTTCGGCGGCGCTTACCGCCTCGCTTAAATCGTCTTCAAAAGCAATGTTTCCTTCTAAAAGAATATTATCACTAACCACATCATCACCGGTGGCGAGCTCGGCTTCGGCCGGTGCAACCGGGCCTGAATCTAGCTCTTCTTCGTCCGCCATATCTTCTACAGGCAAAGCCAAAGCTTGCTCCAATTCATCTAAATCCGGTAACCCATTAAATTCGCTAATTTTAGCATATTCATCGTTGTTAGGAATAAACTCGGCCAGTTCTTCATTTATATCCGATGATAAGCCATCGATTTCCTCTGCCACCGGCTCTTCGGTTAGTTCATCGGCCAAGAGAGGCAAAGCCAGTTCTTCTTCAGTTAGTTCGGCCACCTCTAAAATCTCTTCATCGGTTGGCAAAGGCAAAGTTATTTCTTCTTCAGTTACCTCTAATTCATTCGCCGGTAAAGATAAATCTAATTCTTCTTCACTTAGCTCGGCAATCTCCGAAGGCATTATTTCTTGAGTTACCTCAGTAACTTCCAAAGGTAAAGGCAGCTCTTCTTCATTTATTTCTATTTCATCTGTTGGTAAAGATAAATCCGCTTCTTCGTTTATCTCAAGCGTTGGTAAACTCTCTGCCATCTCTTCTTGTTCGGGCAGCAGGGCGCTTGGTTCTATGGGTAAAGCATCGGCGGCATAAGAATCTTCGGGAATGTTAATTTCCACATCGGCAAAACGTTCTATTTTAGCCATCGCCAGCGGGCTTAAATCTAGCTCGCTTAAACTATTTTCGTTTTCAAATAACTTCATATCCACCAAACTAAAAGAACCGTAGTCTTCTAGCTCTACGCTATCTTCTTTGCTGGTTAAAAGTTCTTCGTCGTTTACAGGCATATTAAGCGGCTCTTCCTCTAAATTAAAGACAGGCCCCGGTGCTTCTTCGGCCTCTAAATTATCGCTAAGTTCTACAAGCCCCAACGCCTCGTTTAAAGGCAAAAGTTCGGTAGCTTCCTCGTCTAAATTTAGGCCAACCTCTGCAAAAGAGGCATAAATTTCGCCGGCCGGTTCTTCTGTGGTTTCTAAATCGGTTACAAGCTGGTCCAAATTGGCGGCCTCCTCATCAAATTCACCTTCATTATGTAAAGCCATAGGCTCGCCGGCCGTTTGGGTTAAAACTATTTCGTTTAAAGTTTGGGCTAAATCGGCAACTTCATCTAAACTTTCGGCTATTAAATTTTTATCGATACTCTCTGCGGCTGCGCTGCCGGTGGTACCCCGCTGCGGATAAGCTTCGCGATGTGCCGAAAGTTCGTTTTTGATAGCTTTTAGCTCACCTACTATCTCTTTAAGCTTGCTGTTAAAAAGCGCAGGATTAGCGTTGTCGTCCCCTGCCGTCTCTTTTAAATTATTGCTCATTGCTCAACCCCAACTAAAATTATTTAAACCAATACCACAAATGCCTTACTATAACTAAGCCCTAACCGGCTAAAAGATGGGCCTAATAACTTGTTACTTAAATTACTATATAGCTACTATCATTTTCTATCGTCCTATTAGCAGGAGAATATTAAGCCACATGGGTATTATAGCAAGTTACTTTACTATGTGTCAATAAAAAAAGCCGCTTTAAGGCGGCTTTTAATTTAAGCTTTACTAAAGTGTTCTTTACCGGCAGCGCACAACGGGCAAACCCAGCTTTCAGGTATATCGGCAAAAGCTGTGCCGGGAGCAATCCCGTTATCGGGGTCGCCAACGGCTGGGTCGTACTCGTAACCACATAAATCGCATACGTACATAATGTACCTCCTATCGTTATATTTATTATACTTTAATTGTTTATAGTTGTAAAGAGGTTTTTTTCTCTTTAATGGCTATAGAGCAAGGGCAGGTAACTCTCCGGCTTTAGAACCTGTTCTCATAAAAAAAAATTTTACCACAAATGATACGAAACACACGAATAAAATCGACTTCATTCGTGTGTTTCGTATCATTTGTGGCTATATCCTTACCTTGAGTTCTCTTTTTTTGGCATTTTTAGCGGTTATATCTTTTTAAATACCTTATTTTTTAACCAAAGTTAAGGTAAAAAGGCAATAAATAAGCCGTTGCAGCTACAAACCGCTTTTTTCTTCGCTGTGGCCTACAAACCTTAATTCATCGCCGTCGCGGTTAAAATCAAAAAAGTAACTTTGCACGCTGCCGTCTTGTGGGTTGCTGGCGGTAAACTTTAGGGTAATTTCGCCCTCCTCTTTATCCATAATTTTAGCGGCTAGTTCTAGTTGCTGGTTTTTTTGCGTCATTTTAATACCTCTTTAATATAAAATATTTTTTGGCAAAGTAAATTGCCGTTGTATCTTTTATTTCGTGCAGTTAGGGCTTAATCTTATAAAAAACCAAAACGTTTTTTTATGGGATTATCAGTTTTTTTATTGCTTTTAGCCAAAATCTGTGTTATATGTTAAAACATTAAGAGTATAAAGGAGTATGTGTATATGAAAAAATTACTAGCTGTATTAATAATTACTTTGTTAACCGCCGGCGCTTTAAGCGCTCAACCTGAACCGCGTTTCCCTAGTGCCGATACCAGCTGGGCTAACGGCTGGGGCAATGGTAAAAAATAAGTAAATTTTGCTTGACA
>WRBN01000084.1 GCA_009784515.1 Spirochaetaceae bacterium
ATTAAAAAACATAAAGAAGTATTATTTGGTATAAGGCCAGAAGATATGGAAGTATTACCTACCGCCAGCGGCGCCGATATTGAAGCTGTCGTTAAGGTAGTTGAACCACTGGGCGCTCAAACTCAGCTCCACGTAGATATTGGCGGGCATGGTCGAACCATTACCACCGCCGATGCCACCGATGATGATGATAACGCTACCATTGGCGGCAGCCGCTTAACAGCTGTTACCGGACCGGAAGATAAATATCAAATTGGTGATAAAATTTACTTAAAGGTAAACCTTAACAAAGCCCACTTTTTTGATATGAAAACAGAAGCTTCGTTATTTTACAAAGGTGAGTACAGCGCCGATAAATACCGCGCAGCGGCTCATAAGGATTAATTAAAAACCTCTGTTACTGCGAGCTGTAGGTGCGCGGCAGTCCATATTATATAATATAACCGGCTTGCTTCGTCATCACTCGCAATAACAAAGATATTTTTACCGATACACCCTATAAACTCTCTTTTAAAGAGTTTATAGGGTTATTTATAATGTTCTGTGTTAATATTAGCAATTTTATCAAAAAAATTATATAAATAATGTTCTTCGCGGCTGGTCAGGCCGGCACGGCCCAAAATATCGTGCCAAAACATGGCGGCCTCTTTTTTACCGGTAGCTCCGCTAATGGCAAAAAAAGCTAACTTATCAAGGTTAGTAATAGCATGTTCACTCAGGGCCGCTACTTTTTCGTGGTTAATTAAATTAAACCGTTTAGGCGTAATGTTTTTAGTTTTAAATAACTCGTAACAAATAAGCTGTACGGCGTGGCTTAAATTAAGGCTGGGGTAACTTTCGCTGCTGGGGATAGTAACCAGCCGGTGGCATAGCGCCAGCTCGTCATCGCTTAGACCGTCTCTTTCGTTCCCAAAAACAATGGCTATTTCACCCTCAGTATAGTCACTGCACAAAGCTGCCAGCTCGCCGGGTAATAAATAATGGTTTTTACGGTGTTTTCCGTGCCGCCGGCAAGTACCCACCGCCAAAATACTACCGGCTAAGGCCTGCTGTAAATTATCAAAATATTCGGCTTGTTCAAAAATATTAAAAGCCGTTAAACTCCACTGTTTAACTTCATCGGTATTAATGGGGGCCGGCTTTACCAATTTTAAGTTGCTAAAGCCCATCGTTTTAATGGCCCGGCAGCTGGCGCCAATATTGATGGAACCTTCGGGCCGGCATAATACTAAGCTAATTTGCTTCATTAAACTATTGTAAAGCAATTAACGGCCTTTGCCTACTAGCGATTGCCATCTTTTAGTTATTAAAAATCACCTATAAAAAGCTCAAGCTCAAGTAAAAATGGCCGATAGCTTAACTATTAACTATGCAGGAATCTACCGAAAATTACCTTGAAACCATCTTTATGTTAAGTAAAGACAGTAAAACTATTCGCTCTATCGATGTAGCTAATGCCCTAGCCTACAGCCGGCCCAGCGTGAGTATTGCCATGAATAAATTACGGCAAGATGGCTACATCGAGGTGAGCAGCGATGGGTTTATTCTTTTAACCAAAGAAGGCCGCAATATTGCAGAGGCTATCTTTGAAAAACATACCCTTATTTTAAATTGGTTAATATCTTTAGGGGTAGATAAACAAATTGCCCTAAAAGATGCCTGCAAAATAGAACATATTATTAGCGAACAAAGTTTTTTAGCTATAAAAAATTTTATTGCTAAAGCAAACCCGCTTACTTAAATGAATGGATTGCCGCAAGACTAAAGCCTCTCGTAATGGTAAAAATTTATTTGAATAACTATTGCCTAAAATAAATTATATACGTAAATTTAAATTATTAAAAGCTATAAGCTCATCGGCGTTAATGTTAAAGCTGGCTAACAGGCGGCCGGCTAAGGTGCGGTTTTCGGCCCTAATGGCTAAAAAATTGTTAAATAAAGCCGCTCTATCGTTAAAAAAATTACGGTACCCGGCTTGCAAGGCCGTTTGCTGGCTGGCTAGCTGCCGCCAAGCGGCGCTGCGCTGGGCAATAGTAGTTTGCAGCTGCCTTATATGCTGGTTATTACTCGCCAGCGGGTTGGCAGGGCTTTGGATAAGCTCTCTAAAGTTAGCTTGCTCGGCGGCAATGGCCAAATTTAACTGCAACTGCAAAGCGCTAATGGCCAAAGCCTCGCTCACTAAAGGGTTGGTTTGGTAACCGGCCAAGCTATTACGGTAGTTAGTCGCCCCAACAAAAAGCCTTCTAAAACTATTTAAATCTAGCTGGATACGGTTATTACGTGTGGCCGTTAAATAATTACTCCAAGCCTCTTCGCTGGTGATGGTGCGTAATAAATAATAAACGGCCTCAAAATTGTAGCTGCCGCCTTCAAATAAAAAAGCCGTTCGGCCATGACTAATAAATAAATTTAAAATAAGGTTATCGCTAGCTCCAGCCCGAGCAGCCGAAAAATAATTTAACAACACCGTTTCGTTAGCAGGAAAACTACTCTCTACCAAAGTAATGGTGGCGGCACGCACTTCGGCGTTAGGGTCGGCCAATAAGGGCAAAGCATAACTCACCGTTTGGTTGTTATTAAAACGCAAGGCAAAGTTTATGGCGGCTAAACGCACCAAAGCATTAGGGTGGCTAAAAAGCGTACGCGCTTCGTTTAAAAAGCTTAAGCCATAGTTATCGGCATAAATGGCGGCGGCTAAACGCATACCGGGATTATTACTGGCAAAAAGTTCGTGCAAAAAAGGGATAGCCGCCGGCATACTATTTTCGGCCAATTTAGCTATAATAAGCTCGCGGCTGTGCGGAAAACTATCGGCCTGCAAAAAAGCCAGCGATGGCTCCAGCACCCAGCGCCCTAAACTGCCGTAACCGGCAATAGCTCGCTCGCGCGTATAAATATCGCTATCGGCCGTTAAGGTTAACAGCTGATAAAGAGCCAAATTATTTTGGTATAACATTAACCAAAAAGGGGCTTTAAACCGTTCGTTACTATCGCTGCTGTTGGTTAAAGCCGTTAAAATGCTGTTAGGATAGTTAGGGTGCAAAATAACCAAAGCCAAAGCCGCTTGCTCGGCATTCCGGCTATCAAAGCTGGCCAGCAAAGTTAAAAGGGCTTCTTCGCCTTCCGCCCTTAAGTTAGCCAAGTGGCGGATAATCGCATTACGTTCGGGGTCGTTCAGTTCGTTATCTTCCAGCACTTCCATTAAGATGGGAATAGCCTCGCCGGTAGCGCGCAGCATAACATTTAAGCTTTCGGTTCTTACGGCAGCGGCTTCATCAAAGAGTAAATTCCTTAATAAGACAAAAGTATCGAAGCTGGGGTTAAGGCCCAGCAGCCGCACGGCGGCCTGCCGCATTAAGGCCGCCCCATCTATCCCGCTTTGCTGCCTAACGTTATACCGCGCCAGCTCTTGCTGAAAGCTATCTAGCCCTAAAGGCGAAAGATTTACCGGCGGCTGGGGCCGTTCCTCTAGAGCGTAAGGGTTAGCGGCCTGTAGCCACGCCAGCAAAAGAGCGTAGTTATCCTCCGTAACGGTAAAAGCACGCGAATTATTAATAATACGCCTAGCTAAATTTACTTCGTCGGTAAAGCTGCTGTCTGGGGCAATATTTAAAGGAGTAGCACAAGCCAGCAGTCCTAAAAGCCACAAACCTTTTGCTAAGCCGGCTAAATAAAAACACTTTGATAAAAAATTGGGCATACCTATATTATACAACTCTTTTTAGGTAATAGCTAATAATTAAGAGGTAATAATTTAGGTTGGCGGCAAAGCCGCTTTGCGACTATTCTTAGTTCTTAACTATTAATTACTACCTCTTACCTAATTAATGGTAGTACCTAAATACTCTTTATCCTCTAAAATGGCCTCTATATTGGCAAAGTTTGTGCCGCCGGCAATAATGGCCGTTAGCCCATGCTGTTTAGCCAGTAAAGCCGCTATAGGGTCGAAAGGCAAATTAGAGCCCGGCAACCAAGTGGTGCCCAGCATAGCCGTTAAGTTATTCCAGCTGGTATGGGTAATTTTTTGCGCATTGCTATTCGTTTTAGGGTCGCTATCGTATAGATAATCGATGTTAGAAAGATTAATCACCACTTTACCGCCAAAACGGCCGGCTAAAACGGCGGCATCGTAATCGGTAGAAAAGCCGGGTTTCCAGCCCGAAGCCACCAAAATACGGCCTTTATTAAAAGGGGCCGTCTCGGGATTATCAGCAATAGGCTCGGGGCAATAATCGGCAAAAACGGCTTTAATTAAAGCGGCATTAATTTTAGTGGCGGCAATACCTAACCAATCCAGCTCGTCATTACTTACGGCAGGCGCTAAAGCCCGCAAAGCATTTTGATAGCTGCGCGCCGTAGCCCCGCCGCCGGTAACCAAGATAAGCCGCCGTTCTTTATCTTTATTTAAAAAATTAATGACAATTTCTTTAAAATTATTAATAAAATTTTCATCAACTAAATTGGGCGCAATCAGCGAGCCGCCCAACGAAATAACTTTAGTCATTGTTAAGCTCGTTACCGTAATTTGCTACGTTATAGTCATTTTCGGCGCCATAATAACCGGCGGCAATAAAAGTTATGCCGGCAAATAACAAGGCAGTAATTAAAATAATTTTACGCATATTAGCTCCACTATAATTTTAATTTGGCCATTTAAAGTTAATCGGCCAAATTTGTATTTACCACAAATTTCCTTACTCTCCAATTTATTTTAAAAAGAGCAAAGGGTCAACTGCTTTTCCATCTTTTAACAAAGAAAAATACAAACTGCGGCCGTTGCCTAAGCCGCTGCGGCCTACCGTCGCAATCACATCGCCGCGCCTTACCCGGCTGTTTATGCCTAAAGCAGGACGGTTTAAATAACCATAAAAGCTTTGCAGGTGGCCGTGATCCAGCACCACATAAAACCCAAAGCTCGAGTGAAAACCGCTTTGCGTAACCACACCATCGGCGGCGGCATGAACCGTTTGATTCTCTATAGTACTAAAAACAAGGCCGTAGTTATGGCTGGTGGTAGCCGTAAGGCCGTGCGTTATTTCGCCGAAAAAACTGCGCACGTTACCGGCTACGGGGAAACTTAAATGGCTGCCCACAATCCGGTTAAAATCGCGGCTGCTTAAGCCGGCGGAAGGAATAAATAATTGTAACCCGCGGCGGATAGGCCGGTCTTCCAGCCTATTAACGGTACGTAATAAATCTTCGCTCACCTCAAACCGGCGGGCGATGGTAGCCAAACTATCAAACCGCCTTACTATATAGTTAATACCATCTTGATTAGGAATCACCACCTCGCTGCCTTCGCTTAAGCTGCCTAAATCGCTCACGGCATTAACACTCAGCAAGGTGGCCAGCTGTAAATTGTGCTGCCTAGCCAGCAGCGATAAACCTTCGCCTTGCCGCAGCGTAGTACTATAAAAACGCACAGCTGTATTATCGGCGTTTTGGCTGTTATGGCTGCCGGCAAAGATAGAGATACGCTCAAGCGGTGGGCTGGGTAACACCCAGTAGCCATCGCTATTAAAGGCAGGCGGCGGCAAGTGCTGTAAATGACTGCCTATAATAATTAATAGGCCAAAGCTAACGGCTAAAGCCGTTAAAAAAGAGAGGGTAAAACAACTTTCTTTTAAATTTTTTATCATAAAGCTGGTTTAGCAGCTAATAATTCTTTAGCGCTAATATATTCGTGCCTAAACTCTACCACACGGCTTATCACTTGTTTAATATTATTAACCTCTATCTTTATACCTTTAACCGAAAGTTTTTTATTAGCCGCTAAATTTTCTTTAAAAAAATTATCCAAAGCTAATAAATCGGTGGTTATTTCGCGGCTTTCGGTAATGTGTTTACTAAGCAGTTTGTCTAAATCTTCATCGGCCATATCGTTTAATTTTTTATTAACTTGCGGGTTACTGTTAGCAAAGCTGGTAAAAAATTTAAGGCGGTTTTCTAATTTATCAATAAACTTATCAAAATCTATCTCTTTACGGTGCGTACTGCCGCTGGCAGGGTCGACAAATGCCGTTTTATAAACCACAGCGGGCGAACCTGCTGCAAATCTGCGCAGCCATAAAGCAAATTTTTGCCCAAAACTTAAGCCGTATTTAGTGTAGCCTAAATTGTTTTGCTCCAGTTTTTTAATAACGCTATCAAATAAAAAGGCCAAACGGCCCAGCTCAAAAAAGGCCGCTATTATGCTATCTTTAGGGTTTTTAGCGGCGGCTTCTTTCTTTTTAGTCGGCGCTTTTGCTTCGGGCTTATCGCCGGCCGGCAAATTTTGCAGCGCCTGCAAAACATTATTTTGCAGCTCTTCGGCTTTGTCGCCATATATTTCGGCACAGGCCTCTACCACCAATTCGCGGTAAAAAGGCAGCTTGCCGCCCACCATTACCTTACGCAAACCGTTAATAAATTTATCCTCGCCTTTGGCATAAGGGAGAGTACTATCAAAACTCAGGCCGGCAAAGTAGGTAGTGCGCAAAGTGTGTTTGTAAAGCTCTTTTTGATAAGAAGTAAAGTCGCGGATAGCCTCGATGGCCCCCCTAGTAGCCATCGTCATTTTTTTGCCTAACCCCATCAGCATTTTTTCGCTCACGCCATCGCTGCGGGTTTCTTTAGTTAATAAAGAGAGGCAATCGGTCATATAATTTTCGCTGGAAACCCCAAATTGCTGCCACTCTATATAACGCAGCAAACCGGTTAACCTTTTTAGCTGCACTAAAGTAAGGGCTTCGGCGCTTATTTTAAAGGAATGAGCGGCGTAATCGTACAGTTGGTTAAGCTCGGCAAGACGCAGCGAGAGCTCGGACACCCTTTGGCCATCGGAAAAAACCTCTTTGCTGGGCAAAGTAAGGGTACTTAACCGGGCCTCATCGTTGTACTCGTAAGCTCTAATAACATTTTTATTTAGAAAAATGTTATAGATGTTACGAAAGGTTTCGTGTAAATTTATTAAGTTATCTTTTAAGTTGGCAACGGCTTCTTTACTAAGGGAGTCTTGCTTAGTTTGCAAGGCTAATAGTAACTCTTCGTCATAGTTTTTCATAAATTTAGTTTAAAGTAGCTCCCCAATCTTGTGTAAATACTATTACTATATTATGCTAATCGGCAACTTTAAGCAAAAAAATTACAGGAGCAAGTTATTATGGCACAAACCCAGCCCTTTATTAAAGAAAAACTTATCTGCGGCCTTTTATTTAAAGACGATAACTTAGGCCGGCAAGCCAAAGACGCCCTTATTAACCGCTTTGGCCCGTGCGACTACCAAAGCGAGGTTATGCCTTTTCATTTTTCGAGTTATTACAATGCCGAAATGGGCGCAGGCATTAAGCGGCAATTTATCGCGTTTGAAATGCTTTACGACCCTTCGTTATTAGCCAATATTAAAATACAAAGCAACAGCTTTGAAGAAGCTCTGGCCCTAAACGGCCGGAGGCAAGTAAACATCGACCCCGGTTTTATCGCCGGCGGCCATCTTATTTTAGCCACCACCAAAGCCAGCGGCCACCGTATTGCTTTAAACGCCGGTATTTACGGCGAACTTACTTTATTTTATAGCCGTAAAGCTTTTCAGCCGCTGCCGTGGACTTATCCAGATTTTAAAAGTGATGAAATTAAAGAATGTATGACGCAAATACGCAGCATGTACCGCCGGCAGCTTAAGCGGCAAATACAAGAGCCGGGATAATCTTGCCTTGACAAGGCAAGATTATCATATTATAGTAAAGAAAATGGCATATAGCCAATAGTATCGATTTCCACCTCTGCACTATAAAATCGACAAAATTTTATAATGAGGAGGCAAAGTGATGAGAGTACCCACTTTCATTAAGAAAGTGCTACTAGCACTGCAGTTCGTATACTATATGCTAGTAGCCATTTTGCCACGCTAATAAATGTGGCACACCAAAAAGCTTATTAAGAAGCTTCTCCTGCCCCTATTTGACGATAGGGCAAGGTTTTTATAATATAAGTATAACCGGTTTTAAGTTATTTGTCAACGCCATTACCTCCGCTAGGAGTGGCCAAAAGATAGCTAAATAAAATCGGCATGGCTACAGCCGTAGTCTCCTTGATAATCTTTCCAGTTAGGGTGAGCCTTATGCCAAAGGTATTTTTCTTCTCCAAACTTATTATAGG
>WRBN01000085.1 GCA_009784515.1 Spirochaetaceae bacterium
CAAAAAGCGGGCCAGCTTAGCCGGGTAACTTTTGGGCGGTTTATCGGTGTAATTAATGCCTTCTTCGTAAACAATACCGGCCTCTGTGGTGTTACTAAAGATAAACCTTAAAGTAGGGCTGGCCGCTATCTTTAAAAAGTTATCATAGTCATCGTTAATAGAAATTTCGCTATTAACAGATTGAATAAGCCTAAAATCTTCCACCGGTTCGTTTTTTTCGTTTAAACCCCTAATGATGGTGGTGTAAAGGCCCGACTGGGTATTTAAAGACGGCATAGCGCTTGAGATAGGGCGGGCCACGATAACGCCGGCATCTAGGCCTTGTTTTTCATTTAAAATATCTAGCTGCCAATCGATAAAACAGCGTAAAAAGTTGCCTTCACCAAATTGAAGCACACGGTTTGTATAATTTTTTGTTCTTTGCATAGTTGAATTTTGCCTCCGTTAATAATTATAGCACAGGTATGGCATTTATTGGAAGAAAAAAGAAAAATTTTTCGCGTCTAATTATATTATGTAGCTTCAAGTTTTTTATTTTCTTGCTGCTGTAAAAACGAACCACTCAAATCTAATGCAAGTCGTTCTTGTGCCCGTATATTACAGTAAGCATCGTAATCCCATTCCAATGTCGTATCCCATAAACCATTTTCCACTTCTACAATAAGTTTATCTATATGCTCTTTAATAGGTTCTCCTGTTGAGTTATCAAAATAACGATCGTTTATTAATCCCCCTATAAAAGCGTTTATAGCTCTATGTTCGCCATGAGTAAAATTATTAATCCAATCTTGTGGATAGTTTAGTTTATCCTTGTTCCGTTTTGTTTTAGCAAATACAGTTTCAATGTATTTTTTAGCTATATTCCGTATTGTCTTAATTTTCGCATTTTCTGTAAAATATGTATCAACATCTGCATAAAATAAGTGGTCGCAATACCCATTATTAATTTGCAATTCCATACTTTCAATTTCAGTCTTATCAATTTTTTTTGATGAAAATCTTATATTTCTAATATCAAAATTATTTCCTATAGAGTTTTCAACAGGAACACCTAACTTATGAAGACAAACTAATATTATTCTCTTTTCCGTAATATTTATTTTGTTATTAAAATCATTTTGAGCAATACAATAGGTCTTTCCGTCTTTTGCATACTCTTTAATTATATCTAAACCTTTCTTTGCAATTTTTCGTACACCTTTCATCTTGCTTTCTTTCTTCCAAGAGACAAAAAAAGCTCCAAAAAAAGTTCCTATAAATCCGCCTATAAAAGCTATTAATATCGAAATAAGAATTAAATTTATATCCATACTTTTACCTCTTAACGTTCATGATATATTATTTTCATAATATATACAACTGCGTAATTTATATGGTTAACAATTATCTTAACATTTAGAGAGAGTGAAATAAATTAAACAAAAATCATCTCCAAACCTTGACAACAGCCCTAAAACTTATTATACTACCCCTATAAAAACTTAGGTTGGCGGGTGGCCAACCTAAGAAATGTAAACTATATTTCTAATATAGCTTTTCGAGTGCTAATACGAGCAAGAATGCAGCAAACAGTAATGCTCGTATTAGTGTTTTTTCACTTATACACATTTTTTACACCTCCTTACACAAAACCTTAGGTTTTGATTGGGTTTTTCCCTTGTAATTTGGCATTTCTGTTTACCAAAGCCTTAAGGCTTTCTTATTCAGAACTATAGCTTTATATAACTTTTCTGTCAAGGATAAAAGTTTGTAATACTTTTTGAAAGAGGTTACCAATGGACGCTAAAAAACAAGAACTCCTCGAGCTTTACCGTATAATGGTAGAAAGTAGTGCCAATAATGAAAATAAACGTCTTAAAATGAATATGCTTTATACCACTTTAATTGTAGGTATTTATGCTTTAATGGGCCTAAATGAAGGCGGTAATATATATTTGCCCCTTATAGCTATAGCCATAGCCTTTATTTGGGGGCTTACTATTAATCATTACCGTTTGCTGGCACAAGCTAAATATGATGCCGTTATTCTAGAGTTAGAAAAAGCCTTTGAAATGCCAATTTTTGCTAAAGAGTGGGAATATTTAAAAAAACATTCCCCAAAACTTGAGCTAACTAAAATTGAAAGATTATTACCGTTGATTATTATAATTTTATCGACAATCATTTTTATGATAGAAGTTATTCAGATTTTACTGTAATAAAGAAAAATAACCATTTATTTTCATGTGGTTCGTGCCGCACAGTCAAAACCTATAGTCTTGTGTGGTAGTTTTGCAGCATTTTCTATAATCTATTAATGACAATCCCTCCATAATTTTGTATATTATAACCGGAGCAGTTATGATTTACACAAAAAGCCTAAAAATTGCCGGTATCAAGCGCGATTGGTATCATATAATAGAGCCCAGCGAAAACGAACTTGCGGGCCTTAGCAATCAATACAACCTTGATATTGAACTACTAAAAGACGTAATGAACCCCGACGAACTTTCGCATTTCGAGCTAATAGAGCAGGGTATTTTTATTATTGCCCGGCTGGCCACCCATAGCCCGCACAGCAGGCTAAACTACAACGTTGTGCCTTTAGGTATTATTTTAGTGCAAGACAAAATTTTAACTGTTTGCAGTAAAGAAGTAAGTGTTTTTGATGAACATTTTAGGGGGCCAATCCTTAATACCGATAGCGAGCTGGCCTTTATCTTAAGTATTATGCTGCGCAATAGCTATGAATATTTACATTTTTTAAAAGGTTTAAAAAAGCAGATAGATGATATAGAAAAAACTTTACATCAAACTCATTCCGGTAACGAGATTGTGGGGATACTGCCCATTAATAAATCGTTACAATATTATATAACGGCCTTACAAAGTAATGATGGCTTAATGGAAAAACTTAAACGCAGTCGTTATTGGGTGTGGAGTGAAGATGAAGTTAGCTTGCTAAACGATATTAATGTGGAGAATAAAGAGGCTACCGAGATAGCCACCATTTATGTACGGCTGCTTAAAACTTTAATCGATGTTTTTGGTATTGTTATTAACAACGATTTAAACTCTATCATGAAGAAATTAGCCAGTTTAGCTTTGCTTATTGCCATTCCCACCAGCATAGCCAGCATTTATGGTATGAATGTCGATTTACCGATGGAGCACTACGGTTTGGCTTTTCCCATCTTAATGGGTATAGCTTTAAGCCTTACCGGTATCGCCATTTTTATCTTAAGAAAACGTAAATATTTTTAGCCGCTCGCGGCCGTTAAGTAAGAGGTCAATTAATTAAAAATATAAAGATTAAGAACCAGTGATGTTATGGAAAAAGTTATAACTATTACCAAAATAGTTTTTAAAATTTTAGCAAATGATTTATGTAAGGAGGATTGGGGAGGGAAGAAAATGACCATAAATAAAGACAAACCAGCAAGCGGGGTTACAAGTGAAACAACAAGCCCTAATAAAAATCTGGTTACAAGCATAAATTCCGGTACATCTATAAGCGCAAAAAGTTCAAACAACGTTGAAGCTATGACTGTCGCTGCAATGGTAATAATTGATAAAATAAGAAACTTTTTCATAAAAATATCACTTATACATTAGCAAAAATTATTGCTGCAAATTTGTAGGCCAGCCATTAATTCCGCCGGTATCGTAAACACGGGTATAGCCAAGATTCTTTAAAGTACGCGCTGCCTGTGCCGATCTATTGCCAGAGGCGCAGTAAATAAAGATAGCTTTATCTTTATGCGGTAGTTCATTTTCAGCACGGCCGGCCAGCTCATTAAGAGGGATAACGCTAGCGCCTCTAAGATGTCTTTGGTTAAATTCGGCTAAAGAGCGCACATCAAGTAAGATAAAATTATCATCGCCTAATTGGTTCATTATTTGTAAGGCGGCTTCGGGAGAGGTTCGGCCGCCGGCGTTGGAAACTGCTCTAAAAAGCCAAAAAGCAAATACTAATAAGACAATTACCAGTAAAAAACCGTTACTACCTATAAATTTAAACATTTGTTAGTCCTTAGTAATATTTTATAATTATTTCTAAATAGTGTCAATATAATTTAGCCGTTAAGTAGGTTATCACTAAATACGTTTCACTAGACAGAATATACATTATCAGAAGTGAAGAGTTGTATTCGTCTAAGGCTATTAAAGCTCAATTTTTTTACGTTTTAAGTTATCGTGGCTTTAGTTGCTCACTTTAGCTTTGTTTTTTCATTTTGCTAGCTCGTTAAAAGCCGGCGGCGGCCTTGCCATAAGTTGTCTTTTTTGCTAAGCTAAGCTATTATGTATAAACCAGTAAACAACAAAGCCGATTTTGCCGGCCAAGAAGAACAAATTTTAGCGTTTTGGCAGCAAAATAATATCTTTAAAAAATCTATAATAAATCGTGATAATGCACCAAATTATATTATGTACGATGGTCCGCCGTTCGCTACCGGTCTGCCGCATTACGGCCACCTTGTGCAAAGCGCCTTAAAAGATAGTTTTGGCCGTTACCAAACTATGCGCGGCTTTAAGGTAGAACGGCGTTTTGGCTGGGATTGCCACGGTTTGCCGGTAGAAAACGAGGCCGAAAAAGAGCTTGGCCTTAATGGGAAGCCCGATATTGAGGCCTATGGCATTGCCGAATTTAACGAAAAATGCCGCAGTGTGGTGCTAAAATACGCCGATGAGTGGCAAAATTATATTAACCGTTTGGGCCGCTGGGTAGATTTTGATAACGATTATAAAACAATGGATTTGTCTTATATGGAATCTATCTGGAGTGTCTTTAAAGAGTTATGGGATAAAAATTTAGTTAAAGAAGGTTATTATATATTACCTTACTGCCCGCGCTGCGGCACCATCTTAAGCAACCACGAACTTAATATGGGCGGCTACAAAATGGTAACCCAGCAAACCGTTACCGTGCGTTTTAAGGTAGATGGCCCCGCTAACACTTACCTACTGGCGTGGACGACTACCCCGTGGACATTACCCAGCAACCTTGCTTTAGCCGTTGGCGGCGAGGTAGAATATGTTAAAGTAAAAGATAATAAAAATGATGAATATATTTTAGCTAAAAGTCGCCTGTCTCATTACTTTAAAGATGAAGGCAACTATCAAATTGTGTGGCAAGGTATGGGTAGCGAGTTAGTGGGTTTAACTTACCAACCGCTTTTTAATTACTTTGCCGGCTTAAAAAATGACGGCGCCTTTCAGGTACGGCTTGGCCACCATGTCAGCGATAGCGACGGTACCGGTATTGTGCATATTTCACCGGGTTTTGGTGAAGATGACTACCTTATTTTAAAGGACAGCGGCCTGCCCGTTCTTTGCCCGGTAGATGGCGAATGCAAGTTTACTGCGGAAATTCCCGATTATCAGGGCCGATTTGTGAAAGATTGTGATAACGACCTTACCAAATGGCTGGATAGCGAAGGCAAACTCTTTACTAAAGAAAGTTACACCCATAACTATCCGCACTGCTGGCGTTGCGAAGCTCCGCTTATCTATCGGGCTATCGGCAGCTGGTTTATTGATGTGCCTAAAATCAAGGCCGATATGTTAGCCGCCAATGCGCAAATAAAATGGATACCGGCTCATTTAAAAGAAGGCCGCTTTGGTAAATGGCTGGAAAATGCCCGCGACTGGGCCGTAAGCCGTAACCGTTTTTGGGGCAACCCTATCCCGGTTTGGACCTGCGAGGCCGGCCATCGTGTAGCTATCGGCAGTGTTGCCGAACTAGAAAAACTATCGGGCCAAAAACCTGATGATTTACACAAACATTTTGTCGATAAAATTACTTTCACCTGCCCGGAGTGCGGCAAAACCATGACCCGTATCAGCGAAGTTTTTGATTGCTGGTTTGAAAGCGGCAGTATGCCTTATGCCCAAGTTCATTATCCCTTTGAGCATAAAGACGATTTTACCCAGAATTTTCCGGCCGATTTCATTGTGGAAGGTATCGACCAAACACGCGGCTGGTTTTATACCCTTACCGTGATTGCTGCCGCCCTCAAGCAAAGCCCGGCCTTCAAAATGGTTATAACCACCGGCCTTGTGCTGGCTGCCGATGGTCAAAAGATGAGTAAAAGTAAACGTAATTACACCGACCCGCTGGAGATTGTCCATAATTACGGCGCCGATGCCGTGCGTTTTTACCTTATCGCCAGCCCATTAACACGTGGCGAAGACCTGCGCTTTAGTGATGACGGCGTGCGTGATGTATTAAAAAGTGTGCTTATCCCATTATGGAATGCTTACAGCTTTTTTGTAACTTATGCCAATATTGATGGCATTAAAGTTGATAAAACTCAGGAAAATCCGAGCCATATCCTTGATAGTTGGTTGTTAAGCAGCTTGCGCGGTTTAGTGAGCGAGCTTACTGTTTATACCGATAACGGCGAGGTGCAAAAAAGCTGCGAAGCTATTACTAAGTTTATCGATAATTTAAATAACTGGTACATTCGCCGCAGCCGCCGCCGCTTTTGGAAGAGCGATAACGACAGCGATAAATTACAGGCTTACAGCACTTTACACACCACCTTGCTTACTTTATGTAAATTGGTAGCTCCTTTTATGCCTTTTGTAAGCGAAGAAATTTATCAAAACCTCAAGCCGGCTGTTGCTGCCGAAAGTGTGCACCTAACCCATTGGCCTGCCTTAGAAGACGAGCTGCGTAACCTAGATTTAGAAAATAAAATGAAGCTAACTATGAAGACGGTAGCCATGGGTCATAGTTTACGTAACAGTCATAACTTAAAGAATCGCCTGCCTTTACAACGTTTATTTTTGGTAACTCGCAGTGATAAAGAACGTGCTATCTTGCAAGAAATGCGCGATATTATTGCCGAAGAATTAAATATCAAAGAAATTAAAATAATGGCCAACGAAGAAAACTTGGTAAACTACAGCGCCAAAGCTAACTTTAAAATATTAGGCAAACGGCTGGGCGGCGATATGAAAGCGGCTGCTGTGGTGATAGAAAAACTTAGCGATGAACAAATAGTAGCCCTTTTAGCAGGCGCTAAGTTAATGCTAAGTTTTAATGGCTCGGAAATTACCGAACTAGAACTTACCGAAGCCGATATTATTGTAACCCGTACCGAGAAAAGTAATTTAAAAGCCAGCAGCGAGGGCAGCTTAACGGTAGCCTTAGATACCGAAATTACCGAAGCCCTGCGCACCGAAGGTATGGCGCGTGATATAGTGCGGGCCATACAAAACCTGCGTAAGGAAAGCGGCTTTGATATTGCCGACCGTATTACCCTTACCATCTTTGGCAGCGATAAAGTAAAGGCCGCTTTTACCGGTTTTACCGAGCTTATTAAAGCCGAAACCTTAACGGTTAGCGCTAATTGGCAGCAGGCCGATAACTTAACGGCGGTAGAGGCCGGTGAAGAAGAGGCTTTTATTGCTATTAAGCAAGTTGCGGTATAAATGAAAAAATATGCTTGTAAAGTAATAATTAATAATTAATAATTGAAAGAGGCAAAAGTTTTTAATTCCTAATTATTACTTTTTAATTCGGCCGCTTCTATCCTTTTAGCTACTTTTTCTCTAAAGCCGGCCGGAGGTTCTTCGCCGTCTAACATCTGTTTAAAAGCCCCAGTTAAATAATCCATATTAAGCCAATCTTCGTCGTCATCATTAACCGGTTTGGCGTTATTATTAGTTTCTGCTACCGGCTTGGCTTGATGATTGTTCTTATCCTCCGGCTTAGCTTTAACAGAGCTTGGGGCAGGTTTAGCTTTGTTATTCACTTTGACCGGAGGTAACTTCATTTCATCCTCATCATTATCGTCTTCATCATCAGCTTCTTCTTTGGCTAAGTAATCAAACAAAAATCTTAAAGCTTTACCATGCCGGTTATTGTAAGCTTCTTCTAATAAAGTATAAGCTAACGCTAAATACCCATCTTGTTCCTCTACCGGCCTTAAGTGAGTGTTCATGGCTATTTTTAAAGCTTTATCAAATTTTTTACTCATCTCTTCATCTTTAAGTAAATAATCGATAATGTGTTTAAGGCTTTTCCAGTCGCCTC
>WRBN01000086.1 GCA_009784515.1 Spirochaetaceae bacterium
AAATATATCCTATACTATAACGAGCATAGGATACATCAGGGCATCGGCACTACACCTCTACTAAAAAAACAAGCTATTTGTTCTTGAATTACTTGACACTTACAATTGCGAGCCGCAAAACGGCGGCGTGGCAATCTAGCTGTAAATATTTAGCTCTGAATGGCTACAAAACCCCCACAGGTTTTGATTGGTTTGGGTGCCCGAAGGGTGGGGCAGCGGAAAAACAAGTATCAAATATTTATAGATAGATAGTCGTCATAAATTAAATTGCAGATGGTGGTTCCCATCTGCAATGCAGTTAAATTAATTACTGGCGAATAAATACAGTTTCGGTAGCATTACCAAAAAAGTTGAGCCGGGTTAACCTATTGCCATCGGTACTAATGCGCAGCCTTACAGGGTCGGGGTTAGCTAAAAGAGCATCTATAACACCTCGTTCCACTGTTATTTGGTTGTTTTCTATAGTATAACTTCCACTACGTTCAGTTACTGCACTGGTGCTAGAGGCCGTGTGCCTATAAGTTACGGTTTCGCCATCATCACTAAAAATAAGCCTGTTTGTATAAATAGTTGAGCCTATGCTCGTTTCTGATACAAAAGTAGCCCCAGCGATGGAGGCCGGTGTGCTATTGTCGCCATCATCATTGCCGTTATCGCTACTTTTGTCGCTGTTATTACAGGCAAATAAAGCTAACGCTACCATAAAAATTGTAGCATATAATTTTTTATTTTTCATGCAAAAATCCTTTTATTTGAGTTTGTTTTGCTGTAACGTTACGGTTTTATTATAAGATTTATTTGCAGCTTTGTCAACGGTTTTTGCATTATAAGTCGTTTAATTTGAGTAGCCCTAATTTTTCTTTATATAGTTTAAAAATAGTCCATTAGGCTACTCTTTAGAGCTGTTACTCAAATCTTTAAAAGATGGTAAATAAAAAATAAAACATTCCTAAATCGTCTCGATATGGCGGTATAAAAACACCTAAAAAACTACCTTACAATTTTAAATTCAATCCATATATTATTATCAATAGTAGGATTAATTAAAAGCTCATGACTTATTATCTGATTTGATAAATGGGAAGAATTTACAATTTCTATTCTAGCTGGAACACGAGCATTTGGTTGTGTTAAAGAAGGTAAAGAAGCTAGATTAATTATTTTTAATGAATTTCTGGTAAAATTACCATCTTTATTAGCTATTTGGTTAGCGGCGCCTATAATTGTTATTGTAAAAGTGTTATCGGTGTCCCTAATTGCATTCGGTACAAATTTAGTAAAAGCAGCTATTTCTGTATTATTGATACGGATATTCTGAATGTTACCGGTATTTATAACATTTAAAAAGGTTACTCCATTACTATCATTAATAATTTCGAGTGCGGCCGGTTCATTGTTGGAAGAATGGTTGTTACCACAACCCATCAAAACTATTAATAATATAGCTAGTAACCAGTTAAATTTACTTTTATTTGTCATTTTTAATCTCCTTTACTAAAACTTTACCATACCTTTATCACTTTGTCAAATAAATTCATAAAATAAATATAATAACATATTTATGTAATTATATTCGTAAAAGTTATTATAAAGATAGAAAAGTAATATGAAGCAGTTTTTAGTGGTAATATGGAGCTAATTTATACCAAAAACCCCTCTACAGAGCAGGAATAGCCTATTAATGGTAGGTATTAAAATATAATAAAAGTTATATAAAGCGGATTAAGCTATAAGCTTAAAAAACCCTAGCATTAGTTAGGGCTTTTTTAATAAGTATCTAAAATAAGTATTTACAGTTAATCGCCGTCTTCCTCATCGTCCTCATCAAGCTCAATACCTTCGGCCAGTAAGGCCTCGCGTTGGGCCGTCATTAAGGGGCGGGTAAACTCTATAACCATAGTTACATGTAGGCGGCTATAGCTTTGTGTGCCTTCCCAAATTAGGCCTTGTGCATTGTGTGCCGGGTTAAGGTCTAGCAGATAATCGCTATCGGTGCGGCCACCGTCACGGCCAAGGGTGCGGCTTTGCCCCCTAATGGTACCTTGCCCGCTTAGGCTGCCGGTGGTACGCCGTGTGCCTTCGGTGATGGTTTGGGTGGTTCGCAAGGTAATACGGCTGCCATCGTCAAAGTGCCAGCTGCGGTCGCCGCTAAAAATATCGATAGCCGTAGGGCTGCCAAAAAGTTCTTGTAAGGTGGCATAACTGCGTTCGTAGCTAACAAAGGCCTCAGCGCCTTCACCAAAGCTATCGATGGTAAAGGTAAGGCGGCGTAAAATACGCCGGGCCTGAAACTGCGCCTCAATGTCGGCCGGGTAGCCGGCAAAGCTGCCGCGGGCAACAATAAGCCCGCGTTCTTCGTCTACAATGGCGCTGCCGAATAACCGCAAAAATTGCAGGTACATACCTTCCATCGTGCTGCCCCAGCGGATAGTACCAAAGGCATTGTCAAAGTTATTGGCCGGCAAAGATTGCCCGCTAAATAATAAAATAATAGTTAATATAGTTATACTTAAGCTTTTTTTCATAACTTTATTATAGCAAACTTTATTTAATTTGGCTAGGCTGCCGGCAGCCGCTCTTGTTAAGGGTTAGTTACAGTATGTAAAGACGGATAAATCTCTTTAAGCATTTGGTCGTTATAATGAGTGTCGATAAAACGCTCTAAACTATTATGCGGGGTAATACCGGCGCTGCGCTGCCCAAAACGATAAACAGCCAAGGCCGAAACGGTTAAATTAAAGAGCATAACTACCATAATTATTAAGGTAAAATAATGATGCCGCCTTTTAAGTAAGTGGTTTAATATTTTAAAAAAATGCGGGGCAATAAACTTTAAAAAAACCAGCCCTAATACGCCCCAATATAACATATAAAGCCAGCTGGTACGGCCGCTGCCTAAAGCCCCTAAGCCGCCGGTATATTGCCACGATTCGCTGTGCAGTAAGTTTTGCTGGGCAAAACTTATTAACCATTCAAAGCCGCCGCCCAGTAAAGCGCTGGCTATAAAGATGGTGGTATCGCGCTTGTGCATTAACGGCAGTAATATTACCACCATAAGTACACCGCCAACGCCGTAAACTTGGTTAAAAGGGCCGTAGATAACTCCTTGCCTGCTTTCCAGCACTCCGTGTACTAACCAAACAAATAAAGTTTCTATAATGGTGCCCAGCACCCCGCAAATCATAAATATCCAAAAAAGTTTATAACCATTTAAAGTAAAAGCGGTATGTTCACGGCTTTTTAACTTAATAAGATAATCACTAAAGTTGCGGTAACCGGCTTTAAGCTTGGCTTTTAAAGTTACATTTGGTGCGGCCGGGCCATGTTTATGGCTAACATAAGCTTTTAACGAAAGATAAATATCGCTAAGTAGCACTATAATAAATAACGAAGCTAAAAGATGTAATAAATGAGCATTAACTAAAGCAGTATTCCGGTAAAAACTGCTGCGGCCGTAAAAAATAAATAAGGCCACAATTAAACCATAAATAACTGCGGTTATAACGGTATTTGTTATTATTTTAGTTTTAAAAATACGCTGTAAAAAAAGGTAGTAGCCTATAAAAAAAATTAAAGCCAACGCCATTAAGCTAAGTAGGTTATTGCTGAGTGCTGTAGTAACTAGCATAAAGATAATAGTTACTAACCCATATAAAGGTTGGTATGGGCCGTATAAAAAACGATGCGTAGGCTGGTTAGTAAAAAAAGCGGTTAAAGTATTAACCACCCAAGCCAGCAGGCTAAAAAAGGCAAAGGCTAAAACTAGTAAACTAAAAGAATTGGGCATAAAATTAAGATACTAGTTTTATGAGTAATTAGCTATAGCGTAGTTATAAAAAAATAAGGCTATGCAAAGGTGTTTACAACATAGTTACATAGCCTTAAACCAGCAATTAATTTACCGTAAATTAGCGTTTAACAAAAACTAAGCCGGTAACAGAGCCCGTACCGGCGGGCAGGGTCCCTGTTATACCGGTAAGGGTACTACGGTTATCGCCAATAGTAAAGGTAAGAACAACAGCGTTAGTATCGGTATTTCTAAGGGTTAAAACATCACCGGTTACCTCATAATTGTAAGTAACACTAGGTGCCGAAAGGTTAGGAACATTGCTAAGGTTGGTAATAACCAAATTTACAGTATAAGTACCGAGGGCAGCAGCAAAGTTTAAATCGGCCCTAAAGTTATCGGCCTCTGTAAATCTAAACTCTTCGCCACGAAATGGAGCATCTTTACCACCACTACAAGCAAATAAAGCTAACGCTACCATTAAAATTAACCCATACAACTGTTTACTTTTTCTCATAAAAAACTCCTTTTTATCTCTAAAATTTTTTGATAAATTCATTGTATAGCAGCGATTACTTTTTGTCAAGAGTTATAATACGAAAATATTAAATTTTTACTATAAATTTGTAAATATTGTCATTTGCAACGCCTTGCAAAAAATGAAGGGGTTTTAATAATGTTAAGTAAAAAAATAATACCACACAAATATATTATAAAAATATTTGTGTGGTATTAAAGTGGTTGATGATTAAACTATAAAAACTATTGTTTAACAAAAACTAAGCCGGCAACAGAGCCCGTACCGGCGGGCAGGGTGCCTGTTATACCGGTAAGGGTACTACGGTTATCGCTAACGTTAAATGTTATACGTACCGGGTTGTGATTTACCGTACGCTCTAGAGTTAACACATCACCTTTTAGTTCGTAATTGTAGGTAACGCTAGGTGCCGAAAGGTTAGGAACAGATGATAAGTTGGTAACTGCCAAAGTTACGGTAGAGGCATTGGGAGCAAAATTTAAATCGACCCTAAAGTTACCGGCATCTGTAAATCTAAAATGCTCACCGGAAAAAGGGACACGTGCTCCACCACTACAAGCAAATAGGGCTAAAACTACCATTAAAATTAACCCATACAACCATTTACTTTTTTTCATAAAAAACTCCTTTTTTACTCCTAAAATTTTTTTATAGACTTTATGAGCTAATTATATACTAACTATTATTTTTTGTAAAGCATTATAACACTAAAACCGTATAGTTTACCATAAATTTATAAATATTACTGTTTATAGCATTTTACAAAGGATAAACAGGCTTTGGTATTTATAATTACACTTAATCGCTTTAATAAGCATAATGATGTATGGAATGGGGAGAGTTTTAAATAAAAATAGATTATGTGCTTATGATTTAAATGGTAACTGTAGATACTAAAACATAAAAATAACCTACTAAATCCTTTTCGCCGGCGAAGGGTATTTAGGTGATACCTGTAAATGGATAGTTACATTATTACTCTTATAGGCTTGCTGCCTTAGCGGTTTACTAAGGTGCGTACCAACTTAGCGCTGCGTTCGCTGGCTTCTTTGGCAAAACGGCCGTAATCGTGCTTAGCGTTGCTGTCGGCTTTATCGCTTAAGCTTCTTATAATAACAAAGGGAGTATTTAAGTTGGTACAGCTATGGGCAATAGCGGCGGCTTCCATCTCTACGGCTTCGGCGGCCGGGAAATGGTTTAAAATAGTCTTAACCTGAGTGGTATTATTAACAAATTGGTCGCCGCTTACAACTAAGCCCACATTAGCCCGGTAGCCATAACTATTTGCAGCCTCTTGTAAAAAACCGGCGGCTTTAGCATCTCCTTCGTAAATAAGGGGGCTTTTAGGTAGTTGGCCATAGCTATAGCCAAAAGCCGTTACATCTACATCGTGGTAAGCCGCTTGGTAACTTATTACAATATCGGCCAGCTGTTGGCTAGCCAATAAGCCGCCGGCTATGCCGCTATTTACTACTAAATCGGGCTTGGTCTGGTTTATGGCTAAGGCACAGCTAAGAGCGGCGTTAACTTTACCTATACCGCACAGTAATAAGCTAAAAGCCTTGCCATCTAGTAAACCTTCTGTTAAAATAATATGATTGGCTAAGGTAATTTCTTTTTTAGCCGTCATTTGCTCTAATAATAATTGCTGCTCTATTTCCATAGCCGCTATCGTTAATATCTTCAAAATTTCCTCCTAAGGTTTTCGCGTTACATAATCTATCATATCTAATTTACTTAATAAAGTGATAAAATGCTCCAGTTTCTTGGGTTGTACAGCTTGTATAGTAAACCCGGCTGTAAGCCGCCCTTGTTTTAAATTAGTTTTAGCCTCTTTTAAGATTAAACCTTCTTTAGCCGCTAATTCTTCTACCTTAGCAAATAATTTTTTACTATCATTAATCTCGGCTTGCACCCGTATTTGATGAAGCGCTGCCTGCTGTTTGGCTACTTCGTAAGTTATTTTTGCTCGCTTAACGGCCGCACAATTTGGATTATGCAGTTCCATACCTTTTTTACTTGTTAATAGGCCGGCTAATAGCTCACCATTATAAAGGCGGCAGCACCTAGCTAAATGGTAGTCGGCTATATGAGTTAAGTTACTAGGCAAGGCGGCAAAGTAGTCTTTGGCGCTAATAACTTCGTACCCTTTCTGCTGGTAATATTTTTTAATAAAAATATGCGAGGTACTGTTAGTTGTATAGTTAAGCCAGCTTAAGTTGATGGCGGCTTTTTGCTGCTTTGTAAATTGGATAAGCTGCTGGTTTTTTAAAGGATAATCTAAGCTGCGCTCTTTATCATCTACAATAATTTTTTTAATAAAAATGGCTTGCTCTCTAGCTACTTTAAAGGCAAAATCTAGGGCCGTTGTTCCGTTATTAACGGCATAGCTTTTACCTTTAGCATCAAAAACATTAAATAAAACTTCAAAAACTTCTTTTTTAATATCATTAATAAATTGACTACTGCTTAAGTTAAGGGGTAATCGTTCTTTAATGCGCTCTATTAAATTTATATCTTCGGCAATAAAGTGAGGCATATCAAAAAGCCAAATGGCCAGTATACCATACTCGGCTAAATGGTACATCTCTTTCGACAAAATTTCTATACTTAATTTATTGCCCGAGTTATCTACCACGACACTATGTAAAGCCCTGTATTCGTTTTCTTTATGGTTAGCAATATAATCGCGGAATAACCCATCAATCGGTTTGCATAGCCTGTGTACATAAGCTAAAGCGGTGTAACAGCTTAAGTTATCGTTACAGATAATACGGATGCCAAAAGGATAGCTTAACCCTTTAAAACCGCCGGCTAAGTAACTGCGATAAACGGCGTAATAATTACGTTTAATAAAAATAATATCTTGTATTTTATCGCTTTGTGCTAGTAGCTTAACTTTAACTTCGTTTGCCCATTGTTCTTGTTCGGCCTCTTTGCTTAAACAAAAGGCTTTTATCTCTTTAAATTTTTCGTTATCAATATATTCTAGGGCTAAATCTTCCAAACGTCTTTTTAACCACCAAATACCCAGTTTACTAGCCAAAGGTACATAAATATTTAAACACTCTTTGGCTGTTTTTTGCTGCTTTTCGGGCTTTTTAAAGGCTAAAGTTTCCATATTATGCAGCTTGTCAGCCAGCTTAAGGAGTACCACTCTAATATCGTTAGTCATGGCTACAAAAAGTTTTTGTAAAGTAGCTATATCTTGTTCGTTTTTATCTTTAACATCTTCAAGGGTAATTTTGGTAACGCCATCAACCAGTAAAGCTACTTCGTGGCCAAATATTTGTTCAACTTGGGCAAGGCTAATCTCGGTGTCTTCTACTACATCGTGCAGCAAGGCGGCTATAATGGTAGCGCTATCCATACGCATTTCTACCAAGATTTTAGCTACCCCTAACGGGTGAGTAAAGTAAGGTTCGCCGCTGGCGCGTAGCTGGCCGGCATGCATTTGGGCAGCAAAACTAATAGCTTTATCTATTAAAGCCTGCTCGTCATCGCTATAATGCGTTAAAAGCTTAACAAAGCCGTTAATAACCCCATCAATCGCCGGCACAGTCATTTTACTACCTTTTTACAATAATGTAATGGGCTAATTATAGCATTTTTTTATTAAAAAAAGAATGGCCTCTAAGCAGTTTGTATTATAACAGGAACTAACAATAAACCCGGCCAGTA
>WRBN01000087.1 GCA_009784515.1 Spirochaetaceae bacterium
TATCAATGTTAATAAAAAAGACTTATGGCCGTTAGTTTTAGCCGATGAAGAGCAAAAATTAGAGGGCCGCAGTCTTAAGTCGGTGTTTATGCCATGGCGCGATTAATTATTATAACGGTAATATTTGGGCTGCTAAGTTGTACGGCAGCTGAAGTTCCGCCGGTAAATAAACCGGTAGTTACGGTAACTATGCAGCTAAGCGCTGCTCTTTTACCGTTTATTGCTATTAGCCATAACGAACAAGGTCAGATAGATTGGCGGCTTAATTTGCTTAGCGCTGTGCAAATAGAGCAGCAATTAGCGCAAGGCACTTTACAAACCAATGCCGTAGAGTTAGATATATTAAGCCTATTACGGTTAAAGCGGGGCGGCAGTAATATCCGCGCTTTATGGGCTTTGTATAGTAATTATGGCTTAGTAATTAATAATTTAGCTGCCAATAATGAACTAGCAATTGAGCAAAACGAAATTAGCAGCGTATTAGCCGATTTATGGGCCGGCAGCTCCGACTATTTATTACGTAATGTCCATAACGATGCCGTACGGGCAAACTTGTTGCGCGAAGGGCGTGTACGGGCGGTAGTGGTGGGCGAGCCGTATCTTTCGCGGCTGGCCAACGAAGGGTTTGTTTTGGCTAGGTCGGGCTTTAATGATAATTTATTGTTAAATACTTTGGTTTTTTTAGGTGATGGCGATGACGAACTTTTTACTAAAATGTTAAGTGATTATCGGACAGGTATGTTATTATATTTAGATAACCCGGAGTTTTATAACTCTTTGCTCTATCAATTAAGCGGGCAGCAATTAATTTTGCCCACTTTTGATGAACGTTTTTTTTACGATGTTGGCTTATTTTTACAATTAGCGTATCTTATAAATTTAAGGCAGCCATTTTTAACTATACCTTCGTATATCGATTTATTTTGGCTGCCTAACTCTGAGGATTAAAATTGGCCGGTATCACTATTAAGGAAAATTAGGAAAAAAATTAATGAAAATTAGAAACACTAATATCTTATGGTTAGCTTTTAGCAGCTTACTTGTAGTAGTAATTATCTTTTTAACGGTAGAGCTTTATAGTAACAGGCAAGGTTATTTTAGCCGTAACTTTGGTATGGCCGAGGAGGCAACTTTTGGCAGTGCACGAATAGAACGGGTTTATCGTACTATTTTAAGCGATTTTATTACCGAAGTAGATGCCGATGAGTTAGCCAGAGTAGCTATTAGCGCTATGTTAAATAGTTTGGGCGACCCTTATAGCTTTTTTTTAGCCGAATCTTTGGCTACGCAATATAACGATTTAGTTACCGGCGAATTTGGTGGTTTAGGCATTACCATTACTAAAAATACCGATGGTTATGTTTATGTAGCCAGTACCGTTAGCGGCGCTCCGGCAGCTAGGGCCGGCATAATGACGGGCGACTACATTACCGCCGTTAATGGCGAAGATATTAGGCCGCTTACCAGTGATGAAGCCGTCCGGCGGCTGCGCGGGCCTCAAGGTACCAGCGTTACTATTAATGTACTGCGCGGTGAAATTAGGTTTGAGCTTAGCATAGTGCGCGAGATTATCGAGATAGAAAGTGTGCAAAGCGCTTTAATTGGCGATGATAACGAGATTGGTTATGTTAATATTTTAACTTTTACGCCGCGTACTCCCGATGCTATGCGTACGGCGGTAACAAGGTTAAGCAGTGAAGGGGCTAGAGCGTTTATTTTTGATGTGCGTAGTAATGGCGGCGGCAGTTATGAGGCGGTGGTGAGTATGGCTAACGATTTACTGGATAGCGGTACGATAGTTTCTATACAGGCGCGTAATAGCCGCCACAATCGGGTAGAGCAAGCTAATAGCCGTACAATTATCGATGTAAATGTACCCATAGTGGTCTTAATTAACGAAGGCAGCGCTAGTGCCAGCGAAATTTTTGCCGGAGCTTTACAGGATAATAACCGCGCCACCATTATTGGTAATACCAGCTTTGGTAAGGCGCAGGTACAAAGCTTATTTCCTTTAGTGAACGATTTTAGCCAAAGTTTTAAAATAACTACAGCTTTTTATTATACACCGGGCGGGGTCAATATTGATAATGAGGGTATTTCACCCGATATTTATATTGAGGGTATTTATTGGAACGATGAGGCGCAAAATAACTATGTGGCCTTAATGCTTTCGGAGCAGTTGGCTTATTTTAGAACTTTAGGCCGCTTAGCTACCGTAAGCGAACTAGATGGGTTAGTGGCCGTTATGCAAGCCGAAGGTAATATTTTACCGCCTATTTTTATTAAAAAAGTGGCCAGCGAGGTAGCGGCTTTAAGTATGCAAGATAACCGGCCTATCTTCTTTTTAGAATTTGATGAAGCTCTTCAAAAAGCCGTAGGCTTTTTAGAAAAGATAATAGTTAATAACTAATAGTTGGAAGAGGCAAAAGTTTTACTTTTGCTTTCATAAAAGCCGCTTGCTGCCAGCCTTAATTATTAATTTGTAGTTATTAGTTATTAACTAAGAGAAAGGAATAAGATGGATAACTCTGTAGTAAAACGTATAACTTTGTTAGGTGTACCCATCGATTTGGTACAGCGCGAAGCTATGCCAAAGGTGGTGCTGTCGTTACTGGTTAACGAGCAAAGCAATAAAATTGTTTTTTTAAATTTGCCCAAATTATTAGCGGCTAGAGGTAATGCCGAATTTAAAACCCAGTTAAACGAAGCGGCTTTAGTGCTGCCGGTGAGCAAAAGTTTAACGCACGGCATAAAATTACTGTACAACTTTAAGGCCGAACGTTATTTGCCTTACGATTATATTATCACCTTATTAACTTTACTGGAGCAAAAACGTAAATCGGTTTATTTACTGGGCGGTAGCAGTAAGGTTTTACAAAAGGCCGATAAAAATCTGCGCAGCAGTTACCCGCATTTATTATTTGTAGGGCGTTATAAAGGTTACTTTAAAAAGCAAGAACTTGGTTTAATTACAGAGGCTATCCGTAAAGCCTCGCCGACCTTACTTATTACGGCACGTGGTTTAAAAGGTAAAGAGCAATTTATCTTTCAGCAACAACACTCTTTTAAGCCCGGTATTTGTTTGTACTTGCCCGATTTTTTTGATGTAGTAGCCGGTAAAAAAGCTAAACCTAATCGTGAAGCCTTTCATAAAGGCAGCGATTGGCTAGGTAAATTAATTAAAAACCCGCTTCGTGTTATGTATATTTTTATTTTATTACGCTATCAGCTATTGTTAGTTTACTATCGCTTAGCCAAAAAGGAAGGTTAATTAATTTGTTTGCCTTACGTTTTTTAGCTTATTGGACATCACTAAGTGCCACACGCGGCTACTTAAACCAATGCCTTGCATTTTCCTTTATTTCGCTGGGTAACCTGCTGGCTTTTATTTATTTTACTAATGCATTAGGGTTAATTCCTAATTTAGTGCTGCTATTGCTGTTAAATTTTATTTTGTATCTTTTACTGGCCATTAGGCTAAAACTTTTAACCCGTAAAGTTAAGCAAAGTTATAAAAAAGGCGATTATCCCTCTAAAGCTTTTTTTAGTCTTACGGCGGTATTAATAGCCGGCCTGTTTTTAATAATACCGGGTATCGCCAGCTTTGTTTTGGCTTTGTTAATAGTTATTTTAGAGCGTCCGCTGGGCAAATTATTTAGCCACCTTTTTAAAATAGATTGGAAAGATGTTTACGAATATTTAAAACTTGGCAAAAGTGTAGACGACTAAACGGCCTTACCGGTAAATTTAGTGTTATTTTAAGTTATTTGTGGCTAAATATGAATTATCGTGTTACAATATAGTTAAAGTTTAAAGCGAGGTGTTAAATGGCAGCAAATAAGCAAAAAGATAACCCAGTAAGTGAACGTGAGTTTTTAATTACTACTAAATGTTACCGGCACTATAACTTAAAGCAAAGCTTTACCAGCGCTATTATGCTTAATAATCACCAAGCAGTTAAAGAATTTACGCAGGCCATTAATAGCTATAAAAATAAAGAGCAAAGTTATCAGGCCAGCAGTATTAATGCTATTAGTTTAATAGATGATATTTTTAATTATTTAATTTATTTTTACCTAAAGCAAAACGCAAGCAGCCTGCAGCAGCTTAATCACGAACTAAGCCGGCTTTTACCAACTTACAGCAGCCAGTTAAGCAGCTTTGTGAGCGAATTAAGCCCTTACGAGGTATTAAACGGTATACAGCCGCAGCTCTACCTTAGCGAAGACGAAGCCGCCGAGCAAATGCTGGCCGAGTTGGTGATTAACCATTTGACGGTTATTAATCCGGCTTGCCAGCCTTATAATGAGCTTTTTTACAGCCCGCTGGCTAAAAAACAAAGTAATAGGTTACTTATTACTTTGTTTAGTCAGCTTAATGATATTAATATTGATGAAGAAAACAGCCTCAATTTAATAAACGCTTTAAAAAAGCCGGCCCAGCTTTATCCTTATAGCCTTTATGAGCAACTAAATTATTTATATAAAATATACGGCCATATTTTGCCGGAAGGGCTGCTTAAAAGATTACTGCGCGGCCTCGATTTTATTAAAGAAGAAAGCAAAGCCTTTAGCGGCCATTTTAGCGGCGGTGATGTTAATATGGAGGCCTTAAATTATGGCGGCAGCTACTACGAGGCCGAAAATTTTACCGATGATAACGAGTGGATGCCCAATGTCGTTATGATGGCTAAAAATGCTTTGGTGTGGCTTTATCAGCTTAGCCAAAAATATGATAAAAAGCTTACCAAATTAGAAGACATTCCGGAGGCCGAGCTTAAGCTGCTGGCCGAGCGCGGCTTTAATGCCCTGTGGTTAATTGGTTTATGGCAGCGCAGCCATGCCAGTAAACATATTAAGCAGCTTATGGGGAACACCGAAGCAGAAAGCAGTGCCTATAGCTTAGATGGTTACCAAATAGCCGACAACTTAGGCGGCCAGCCATCGCTTGATAAATTACGGGCCAAAGCCAATAAATATGGTATACGGCTGGCCAGCGATATGGTGCCTAACCACACGGCGATGGATAGTTGGTGGGTGCTAGAGCGGCCCGATTATTTTATCCAAACCAGCTATATCCCTTTTCCTACTTATACTTTTAATGGCCCTAATCTCTCCACCAAAGAGCATTTAGGAGTTTACCTAGAAGACCATTACTATAGCAAAAGCGATGCCAGCGTGGTTTTTAAGCGGGTAGATTTTAGAACCGGCGATACCCGCTATATCTATCACGGTAACGATGGTACGGCAACCCCGTGGAACGATACCGCTCAGCTTGATTTTTTAAAGCCAGAGGTACGTGAAGCCGTTATCCAAGAAATTTTACACGTGGCGCGTAATTTTTCTATCATTAGGTTTGATGCGGCGATGGTGTTGGTGAAAAGGCACATCGAAAGATTGTGGTATCCGCAGCCCGGACGGGGCGGCGATATTGCCAGCCGCAGCGATTTTAGCTTAACTAACGAAGAGTTTAACCGACTTATCCCACATGAATTTTGGCGTGAAGTGGTGGACCGTATCGCCGTAGAATTGCCCGAAACTTTACTATTGGCCGAAGCCTTTTGGATGTTGGAGGGTTACTTTGTACGCACGCTTGGTATGCACCGTGTTTATAACAGCGCCTTTATGAATATGTTAATGAAAGAAGAAAACGGCAAATACCGCGAAACCATTACCAACACCTTAGCTTTTGACAGCGAAATTATTAAACGTTTTGTCAACTTTATGAGTAACCCCGATGAAGAGCCGGCGGCCGAGCAATTTGGCAAAGGCCGTAAATACTTTGGTATTTGCGCTATGATGGCTACTATGCCGGGTTTACCGATGTTTGGGCACGGCCAACTGGAAGGCTGGTACGAAAAATATGGTATGGAGTACAGCCGCAGCTACTACGATGAACCCGTTGATGAAGGATTTTTGGCTTGCCACGAATACGAAATTTTCCCGCTGTTACGTAAACGCTACCGCTTTAGCGGCAGCGAGCACTTTAGACTATATAATTTTTACAGTGATGGCCACCTTAACCATAATGTTTTTGCTTATAGTAACCGCAGCGGCAGCGAATGCACTTTGGTGCTGTATAATAACTGCGGTTATCCTACCTCCGGTACATTAAAAGAGAGCGAACCTTTTACCGTTAAAATTAACGGTGAAAAACACCATCACCGTCAAACTTTAGGCAGCAGCTTAGCTTTACATAACGAATGGTCTTATTTTGTGGTGGCCCAAGAGCAGCGCAGCGGGCTGTGGTACATTTACCGCAGCTGCGATATAGTAAATAACGGTTTTTTTGCAATGTTAGATGGCTACGAATACCAAGTTTTTTGGGAGATTAACGAACTTTACGATAGCGATGGTATGCTGGCGGTTATTCATAGTGAGTTAGGAGGTAAGGGTTGTCAAGATTTTTACATTTTTTTACAAGAACGCCGCTTAGCGCCGCTTTATCAAGCTACCGGTTATTTGGTTAGACAGCAGCAAAATATTTTACACGATTTAATAACTTTATTTTATGCTACCAGCGGTGATGCACAACAAGCTAAAGCTAACCTAGAGCAAATGTACAGCGAAGCCGCCGCCTTTTTAGGCGAAATAAAACCGGATAGTTTAAGTTACGGCGAGCTGATTGACGATTTTGCCGCTTTTGGTAAAGCAGTGGCTCAGCATAAAACTTTAAATGAGCAATTTAGCAGCTTAAATAATGTGGCTTTGCTGGCTACTTTACTCAGTTTTAAATTTGCCGCCGCTTTATACCCAGATAAAGCGGTAATTTTTGACGACTGGTTAATGAGCCGCCGTTTTGCCGGCCAATGGCAAGTGCTTGGTTTAAATTATGGTAAGTTAGCGGCCATCATAAGGGCTTTAACCGATTTTGATGAGGTAGATGAAGATATATTTTTAGCCATTTTACATAACAAGCCGCTAGCAGCCGCCTGCGGAGTAAACAAATTTGAGGGTGTATGGTGGTTTAACGGTGAGCAAATGAGCCGGCTGTTAAAGTATTGGCAACTGGCTAATTTATTTAAAAATTATGTAGTTACTAAAGATGTAACTAAAGCGATGAGCTTAACAAAAAAAAGTTATGATAAAATAATTAAAGCTGTAGAAAGCAGTAACTATAAAGCAGAGGAGCTAATAAAAATGCTTAAAGGCAGAGTAAAAAAATGAACATAATTGTAGGACATGGCCAAATGGATTTAGACAGCTTGGGTAGTTTAGTATTAGCTAGTCTGCTTTTTCCAGAATATCGGGCGGTACGTAATAAATATTGCAACCCTACAGCACGTTGTGTTTATGACAAATATGAAAGCACTTTAAACTTTTTAAAACTTAAAGAGTTAAAGGGTAAAAAAATTGATAAAATGATTGTGGTAGACACACGTAAAAATGAGCGTATAAAAGAAATATACGATGTAATAGATGGTGCCGTTGAGCAAGTTGAGGTTTATGACCATCACAAAGGTGTCGAATGTGATATACCGGGGGCCATAGAATATTTTGATGATACCGGCGCTAATACCAGCATTTTGGCTTTAGAGGCTAAAGGTAAAAAAATAAAAATTCCGCCCGAGTTAGCAACTATTGCTTTAGCGGGCATTTATGCCGATACCGGGCGGTTTACTTATAATAATTTAACCATTAAAGATTTTGAGGCATCAGCTTATCTTTTAGAGTGTGGGGCCGATAATCAATTAGCTGATAAATATTTAACCCTTACTAGTGAAGATAAAACGGACAAGCTTATCCAAAAAATATCGAAGCAGGTAGAAAAGCGAGATATTTTTGGGGATATAATTGCTTTTTTTTGTGAAGAGTTACCGGAGCAGCAAAGCGGTTTAAATTATGTAGTAGAGCAAGTTTTTAAATTAGAAAAAAAAGCTGATGCCATTTATGGGTTTTTTAGCTTTAAAAAAGGGAAAGATGTGCTCATTATTAGCCGTAGCCGCAA
>WRBN01000088.1 GCA_009784515.1 Spirochaetaceae bacterium
CCCTAACTGGGTGCATTGCTACTTACTTAACGAAGAAGGCTACTATGTAGAAACCGTTTACCGCAACCAAACAGCCATCAATGTTAAAATATTTGAGGGTTTAGCCCTAGATTTTAGCCGCTTGCAATTACTCGATTTATAAAGCAACTATCCCTTTGTAACCCCGCCATTGACAAAAACCGGTAATTAAGGTAAAGTTATAAAATGGAGTAGCTATGCTATTAGTACGGAGTTACCGCGAAGAAGATTTATCCGAAATTTTAAAACTTCATAGCGATACCATAGCGGCTATTAACAGCAGGGATTATACCCCCGAACAAATAGCCGTATGGAATTATAAAGACGAACTTACCTATCAGTTGTGGCAAAATATTTTAGCGGCCAGTTATACAATGGTAGCCGAAAGCGATGGCCAAATTGTAGGCTTTGCCAATATGTTTTTAGAGCAAGGTTATATCGATAGGTTTTATGTGCATAAAAATTATCAGCGCAAAGGGGTAGGGCAGGCTTTACTAGTGGCCTTAGAGGCTCGGGCTAAAGAAGAAAAGCTGGCTAAACTTACCGTAGAGTCTTCTATTACAGCTAAAGATTTTTTTGAACATAACGGTTTTAAACTGGTATTACAGCAGCAAAAAGAGCTAAGCGGGGTTACCTTAACCAATTATGTGATGGAAAAAGTTTTAATAACCGAAAATTAAAAGATAAAAAAGTTTTTCAATCCGATTAAAGATATGCGGTTTTATAGTTATAAATACTTAAACTTAATAGCCGGTAATTTTTTAATTATTAACCATTAGTTATTGATTTTTTAATTAATTAAGCGTTATCTTCTAAGGCGGCTAGGCGTTCTTCGGTATCTTTGGTTTCAAATAAGGTGGCGCTTAATAGGCTGCATTGCTCGTAGGTGGCGACCACTTTTTCCCTAAATTTGCTAATAGCGGCATCTAGTTCGTGCATATTGCTAATGGTATCAAATTGACTGCCGCTGAGGTCGCCTTTAATTAACCCGTTAAAAATTAAAGTTAATAAATTTAAGGTATCTAAAAAATATTGAGTAATGGCTAAAGCTAAACGGTTGGCCATATCGGCGGCGGCTTTTTGTTTTTCTTTAATTTCGGCACCGTTAAGAGCGGTCGAGCTGGGCAAAAAGATAATTGCCAGTTCGCCGTCTTTACTTAAGTTGGCGGTAAAATCGGCCAGTTTTTCTTGTACGCGCAGCAGCATTTCGCTGGCTTCCGCTAAGGCGGCTTTACCGTTTTTTTTGTAAAAATTGCCCTGCTCAAAAAGCGGTTTAACTATTTTTAATTCGTAATTTTGATAAATTTTAGTAAAAAAGCCGTTAATTAAAGCCAGCGAATATTGGTAGCTGGCCGGTAAATCTTTAGGCCAGCTTTGGTTATTGTAATAAGGTAATAGCGGCGGCTGGCTTTCGTTCAAAATATGGGCAATACGGGCCGCTTGTTCGTTGCATTTTTGGTTAAGCGCAAAAAAGTTAAAGGCTTTAGCGGTGCGGGTTAACCAAAATTTTTGGTAAAGAGCCGCCCAATCTTCGCCGCCGGTAAGTAAATTGGGCTGGTAAAAATAATCGTCTTCCAGCACTCTAATCACTTTAGTAAGCGGAAAGCGGTTAAAATTTTTAATGGCAGCTATGGCCTCGAGCGCTTGGGGTAAATCTTCTTTTAAAGAGGCTATGATGTCGTTATCGTTAATGTCCTCGCATTTATAGTTAAATAAAAACAGGCGCTCCAATAATTTAATGGCCGGCGGATATTGCAGTGAATATAAAATGGCGTTAATCTCTTTTAAATAGCTGTTAATGGCGGCGTAAGAAGCAGTTTTACTGCCAATAAAACTATTAATCACTTTATCAAAGTTATAGTTGGCCAGCTGCTCTAACAGGGCCAAACTGCGGATATGCGGGCGGATAGAGGCTTTATGTTCGCTTATCATTTTTGAGGTTAGCTGGTTGCAACCGGCTTTAATAACCTCACGCAAGGTAACATTATCGTAGTTGTGCCGGGCTGCCAGAGCGGCGGGGTTCATAGCCATAAGTTCTTGATGAATTTGCGGGTTTTCTTCGCCGGCTAAAAAAGCATAAAACTCGCCGCGCCGGCGGTTAAAGGCATTATTGAGCGGCTTTTTTAAAAGCGATAACTTAACGGCTAAATCGATGAGGCTGTCGTAAAAGGCCGGCAAATAATATTTAGCCTCAAAATTAACAAACAGCGGGAAACTTTGGGTAATTTCTTTACATTTTTTAGTTAATAAATGGTCTTGCAACAAGTTGTTGTAGGCTTTACCACCGCTAAAAATATTAAGAAAAAACAGCTTGAAACGTTCGTACGGTAATAAAGTGGCTTTTTCTTCGGATAAATCGTAAGCTTCGGTTTCGCTGCTGCTTACCAGCTGGTCATCATCGTAATTGGGGGCAATGGCTAACTTTTCCAGCAGCTGCAAACGCTCCTGTTCGGTAATAGTAAAAGTTAGCTTTTCAAAAGTACTCACAGACTTATCCTTTTTTTAACTGGCTACTTATATTATAGCATAAAGTTGTTAAAAAAGGCAATCCTTTAATAAAACAACTATTAATAACCACTCAACTTTGTTGTTTGCGGTAATTATTTTAATTATAATCTATGTAGATACATATAAATAACGGCTTAAAACTAACCTTTAAAACGCAGGGTAATGGTGCGCTCGTTTTGCAAATGTTCGGCCAGGTCATGCGCATTGCGGATAGGACCGCTGAGTACGCCTTCGCAAAAGTTAATAATAATATTAGCAAAGCTTTCTACGTTGTTAGGCAGGGTTTCAAAATCTATTTCTACCCAGCTTAAGCCGGCCCCTATAATATGCAAATTGCAATAATCGCGCCATAAAGCTAAAGCTTTAACAATTTCGATGGGCCAAGCCGGGTCAAAATCGAGGCCGGTTTGCAGCCATAAAATGGCCTCAAGGTCGTTGTTTAACGGGGCAATGGCGATAAAGCCCAAATCGGCTTCGCCGCGCGGTTTTTCCACGATAAAAGTTTCATAGCCCAGCTGCCTAAAACTTTTAGCATATAACATACGCTCCATCATTTCGGCATTGGCGGCTACCACGTAACCTTTTTTAACATCTTCTTTTACCGGCATAGGGTAATCGGCTAGTTCGCGCTTTTTTTGTTTAAGGTAGCTGGGAAAATCGATAGGCTCGCTGGCCGTATATTTTTTAATTAATTCGTTAAGATTACTTGACATAATTGGCTCCTTTAGGTAAAGTGCTAGGGTTGATAGCTAATTTAGCATTAAATTTAGGTAATGTCAATTATCGCCGATAGAGAGTTTTGTGTTATAATAAATATGTAGGGTCTGTTTTATGTGTCGGGCTCTTAAATTAATTACGATAATTATTAAAAAAGTAAATTTATTTATTTAATATACAGGAGAAAATGATTACAATGAAAAAAATGGGGTTAATGCTTATGTTAGCATTGCTGGCAAACACGGCTTTTGCACAGGAAGAAGAATTTGGCCGCTGGTACTTTGGCGCCTCGCTGAGTATTTTTAGCCAATGGGGGCCGGAGCGTTTTATGGCCGGACTAAACGATGGCCTAGATATTTATATGGGCGCTAATGTAAACGAAGATTTTGGGGCGCATGCTCACTTAAGAATGAGCGATATTGGCGCTTCTCCTTTGTATCAGGCTTTTATTAATGTAAACCCTTTAGGGTTAATTGGTATCGATGCAGCAAGGTTAGATTTTAGGTTTGGTTTAATTGATTGGGGCGCCGATAGCCACGCCATTGCCACCACCTACAACCCGCACAGCTCCTTTAGTTTAGGCCAAGACAGCTGGGTACGCCGTATGACTTTAGAAACCGTGCTGAGTTTTGCCGCTTTTCCCGAGTTATTTATCCGCTGGGCCAGCGATTTAGATATGGCCAGCGGCATAGGCGGGAACCGCAATGTTAATCAGGGCGGAGCCGAAGCGCCGTTTTGGGGCTTGCTGGATAACGATGGCTGGGTTGGTTTAGTGGAGGTAGATTTAATCGATTTAGATTTATCGGCCGTTAATCTTTCGGTTTTAGCCTACAGCAGGTGGTTCGTTAATAATGTGGTTACCGTCCCCGATGATGGTTTTGGTAACATTATTGCCGTACACGGCGATAACGAAAACCACATCGGCGGCTCGCTTAGGGTAGATATTAACAATTTACCGCTCGATTTAGCCGTTGGCGGCAGCTTTGAATTTACCCGGATATTATTAGATGGTAACCCTGACGATGTGATTACCGGTATGAGTTTTAGCGCCGGTGTAGAGCTTGGCTTGCCCGATTTATTTAGCCTAGCTATTAACTACGGCGGTAACCTAAGTGATGATGATTGGTTAGCCGATAGCGATTACGATGGCGTTAGCGGCGTAATTGGTCTAGATTTTGACTGGCTGGGTATTAGCTGGATACGCCCCTTTGTGAGTGTGGGTGTTGTTGTTGGTTTAACCGATGCCGGTGAAGCTGCCCGTGAAGATTGGTTTAATGCCGAGATGGACCAAATCGACCGCCTTGCTTGGGCTATAGGGGTAGATTTTCCTATCTCTACCACCATAATTTACGCCAATATTATTACCGGCTGGCAACGCGGTACTTTAAATAGCAGCGGTCATCGCGGCTTTGAAGCTAACAGCACCGGCTTAGGCAGCTTTTACTTAACTTTAAGGCTAAGTTTGTAAGATTGTTTGAGTGTTTGTTAATAAAGAGGCTGGGCTTTGCCCGGCCTCTTTTTGTTGGTAGTTTTTAATTTATAACGGCTTAAAGATAGATTGCGGGTCCATTGCAAAAAGGCGGCAATAATATTCTAGGGCATATCTGTCGGTCATTCCGGCAATAAAATCACAGATAACTCTTTTGGCAGCGGCTTCATCGTAATCGTTAATTTTATAATATAAATTTTTAAAATCTTCGGGCAGTAAATTGGGGGCGGCTTCAATTTTATGAAATAATTTCTCTATGATTTCATCGCCGCGCGTTTCGGCTACCTGCAACATAGGAGAGCTGATTATTTTTTTATAGGTAAAGTATTTTAGAATATATACATCAAATTTTACATCATCAGTAAAATCTATCTTTAATAAGCAAGGGGATTGATGGTTAATATCCCCTACTATATGAACACCATTAATGAATGTTTTAATTAGATTTGATATAAACCGTGTGCGTATATATCCATTTTGGGAGTAATTATTAAGGGCTTTATGTAAGTTAATAAAATCTTCATGGGTAGATTGACTGCTTTCTTGAAAACTCATATCAATTATTTCCCCAAAGAAAGTATGTAGTTCGTTTAATATTTGCTCATAATTATATGAAACAGATTGCTTTTCTGCAAGTTCTTCTATAAGACCTTCTATAACATCATCAGAGGGAGCTAACATATCATGCGGAGTTAAGAACCCAGCTTTAAAGGCATCTTCCAAATCGGAGGTGGCATTGGCAATATCATCGGCAAGGTCCATAATTTGGCATTCGATAGTTTTAAACGGGGTATTTAATTTTTGGTAATTATTGCCAAGAACAGATTTTTTAATAAACTCTATATCATTGGCATTTGAGGTATAATATCCTTTGTTTGGTTTGCTATCACTAGCAATTTTTTCTTGACTATATTTAATCTCTTTATCATATTTTAAGGCAGAGGCCAAAACGCGTGCCGAAAGATTTAACCCTAATCTTAAATCTCCCCCTTTGCTAGAAATAATACTATCTTCATCATCATATAATCTTTCGCGTTTTTCAATACGGGTTAAAATGCGTATAGTTTGGGCATTACCTTCAAAGCCGCCAAAATCTTTCATGCAGTAATTTAAAGCTCTCTCCCCTTTATGGCCAAAAGGCGGGTGGCCTATATCGTGAATTAACCCGGCAATTTCACAAATATCGGGGCTAATATGATAGTCATTAGTTAATTTATGATTAAGTTGTAAGGCAATACTTTTAGCTATTTGGGCTACTTCGAGGGAGTGGGTGAGGCGGTTTCTAAAAAAATCGATTTCATTGCCGGGGAAAAGTTGTGTTTTATGCGCAAGTTTACGAAAGGAATACGAATGTATGACTCGGCCACAATCTTTACGTATATCATCTCGGCGGTATTCTTCCGAGTCATTGAGCTTGGTTCGGGGTAATCTGCGGGCAAAATCATCTTTGCCATACATTTTATTATTGGGGTTCATTATGCTTTGTTAAGTGCACTTTTATTACTTGGTTTATGCTTTTTATCCGAAATTTTCTTTGAGGTGGCTGGCTTTTCTTTGGCAAGCTTCCACGCTACTTTGGCAATAGCCATAGCTTCTTCATTGTTTTTGCTAGTTTTATTATTATTCATGAAAGAATAATAATAAATTAATAAAATTTCGTCAAGAGGCCGTTGACAATAAATTACAATTAGGTTATGGTAACCAAGTGGCAGCGAGCCTACCCTAACAACAATGGTTGTAGCGTAGCCACGCACTTGGTAAAACCATAGGTTTTACAGTTAAGAGTTAATAAGTAGAAATTACTACTTTTAATTATAAACAATTATTTAAAAGTGTATAGGCTTAGTACTTAGCTAGTAACTTTATTTTAAGCAACCTGCTTGGTAAGTTATTGTAAAAAGTTAAGGCGTTTACTTAAAAAGTAAGAATTAAAAAGTAAAAATTGAAGAATAAATGTTATATAATTAGCATTTGTGTTGCCGTAAAAATATCTTTAACGGCGCAACTCTTTGGGTTGTAAAATTTTTAATTTTTAATTTTTAATTTTTAATTTCTTAAGGAGAAAATGGTTTAATGCCAACAATTAACCAGTTAATTCGTAGCGGCCGTACCAGCAAAACCAGCAAAAGTAAATCGCTGGCCTTGCAAGAGTGTCCGCAAAAAAGAGGCGTTTGTGTGCGTGTGCTTACGCAAACCCCGCGTAAACCTAACTCGGCGCTGCGTAAGGTAGCTAGAGTAAGGTTAAGTAATGGTATCGAAATTTGGGCGTACATTCCCGGTATCGGCCACAATTTGCAAGAACACAGCGTGGTTTTGGTGCGTGGCGGTAAAGTAAAAGATTTACCCGGCGTGCGTTATCACATTGTGCGCGGTGCCAAAGACACGCTTGGCGTGGTAGACCGCAAACGCAGCCGCAGCAAATACGGCAGTAAAAAACCAAAAACTTAGGTTGCGCTCTTTAGGTGCGTGGATTTAAATAGGAGATATTTATGCCAAGAAAGAAATATGATAAAATTGTGCGTATCATCGAGGCCGACCCTAAGTATAAAAGCGAAATGCTTAACCGCTTTGTGGGCCGTATGATGCTTGACGGCAAACGTAGTATTTGTATGAATATTTTGTACGAAGCTATGGAGATAGTAGGAACCAAAAGCCAAAAAGATGCTTACGAGGTAGTGGTTAAGGCTTTTGAAAATGTTAAGCCGCTGGTAGAAATTAAAAGCCGCCGTGTAGGCGGGGCAACTTTTCAGGTGCCTATCGAAATAAAAGAAAACCGCCGCGAGGCCCTTGCTATGCGCTGGGTTATTATTGCCGCTCGTAAACGACACGGCCGCAGTATGGCCGAGAAATTAGCCAACGAATTTTTAGATGCTCATAACAATACCGGCGCCGCCTTTAAAAAGAAGGAAGATACTCATAAAATGGCCGAAGCTAACAGGGCTTTTGCTCACTTTAAGTGGTGGTAGATAAAAAACTCCCTTTTGGGAGTTTTTTAATTGAAAGGTGAAAACTGAAAGTTGAAAATGGACGCTCCTGCCTTTGTCATTGCTGTATATGTTAAGCTATTCGAGGACAAGCTATAATGAAAGAAGGAGAAAGTTATGGCAGGTTCAAGGAATGAAATAGGGACACTAAACTCTTTAACGAAAGGGTTTATTCG
>WRBN01000089.1 GCA_009784515.1 Spirochaetaceae bacterium
TTAAAGGCGTTAGGCACTAGGCCGCGCCCTGCCCAGTGGCTGGCATTGGGGACATCGCTGGTAATAATGGCACCGGGTTCATCAGCCCCGCTAAGGTTACCGCTTAAAGTTCCGTTATCGTTCCCTTGCCCGGCAATAATAAATGGCCGTCGTCCGCCTCTAAAAATATTACCTTCGGCAACAATGTTGCTATGGTGGCCTGCCCCAATACTATAAATGGTAATATTGTCATAAATATTGTTAAAAACATGCACAGAGCCATTACGTACACGCGGGTGGCGTGAATCGCTGTTTTGAAACCAGTTATGGTGAACCGTAACCCCGCCTACAGTATCGGGAATGTTATTGCCAATTAAAATGGTTTTACCAGTCTGAATATAAGCATTATAAGCAACGGTAACATTTCTGGCACGGTTGGTTATATCGGTACTGCCATCACCCTTGAGGTAGTTAGAGCCGCCATTGATGGCCGTTGTGTTTTGGCCATGATGAAAGGTGTTATGGTGTACCCAAACATGGCTTAAGCCCCTATCGGGAAGACCGCTGTTGGTTATACCGCCATGCACATTAACGGCACTATCGTGCGGCCAGCTAAAGGTAATATTGCGTATAACAATATTAGCCGGAACTGTATTAGCAGTTTCATTGTTGGCACCTTGTATATGAATGCCCCAACCCTCTATCTTGGCATTGGTACCAATACCTTCAAAGGTAACATTTCTGGCACTACGCATAAAAAGCATTTTATTACTACTGGTGTTACCTGTGGTATTGAGGTTAGTATTTTCACGGGTGGCGGCAGGTATGGTGCTGCGGTCAAAAATATCACCATTAAATACACCTACTTGGCCCATAAAACGAAAGATGGTAGGGCCTGTAATAGCCGATGTACCGCCGCTTTCAGGAAAACGCCCCGTATTACCGCTTCCTGTAAGCGTATAATTCATGTTGGCTTGGGTTACATAAAAAACTGTGGCATTGCCAACAAGCCCCTCATCAGTATACCCGCCGCTGGTAATAAAACCATCGGCAAAGGCATAACCTTGCCTATCAAAGGGTACAGAAACTAAATTGTTTATGGTGCCGCTAAAGCCGCCGCCAGCAATAGTTAGCGTATATGTAGCCCCATCTCTGCCTAAAGCAGGCACATCTACCCGCCATAAACGGCTATTAGAATCTATCTGCCTAACCAAAAAGGCGCTATGGGTTGTACCCTCACCAGCCCCATTACTATCGGGGTGAACCACGCCGCCCTGAAAAGCATCTAAAGGTTGCCCATTAACTGTTACCATAAAAGCATTTACACCAGCTGGGGCCAGCCATTCGGCATAGGCTACTTCAAACCATGTGCCGTGCCGCACAAACTCTATGGTGCTGCCCGCCGCTATATAAGAGGCATTAACATGCGGGTCTGCGGCGCTGGTACCTCTGGGGTTACAAGCCGCTAAGGTTATTAAAGCCATTAAAATTAAAAATTTACTTACTATGTTCATTGTTTATTTCTCCAATATTTCTCCCTAAGGTAAAATGAAGTTCCCATTAGTATCTATACCCTCTGCCACCACTAAACCTGCTTTTTCAAAGGCGCTACGCGGGCCAACCAAGATAAAACCAAGTTGCCGCTGTCCATCCTCTGAAGGGGCCCCTGTTCCACCCGTTGGTATCCCGCTGGCCGCTATGGTAGCAGCGCTATAGGCTGGAGTGCTTCTGCGGTTAATGGTGTAATTTATTACCCCACCGCCAAAAGCATTAATTGGGAAGGGCGTATTTAAAAAATCGGCCGCTGTAACATTTACCATGTGGTGTTCCCAGCCGTAACCACGCCACGCAGCAGCCATTCTAAAAAATATTACGTTAGAAAAGCCAGTTCCCTCTAGGCCATGCACCGCATTGGCCCCATTACCCGGCCCTCTATCCATTGGGCTATCGGTACCTGTGCTGTTAGAGGCAAACTGGGTTATACGGCCAAGTTGTGCCGGGCTAATACGCACCACCACTTCATGGCCAGCGGGGAAGGAAAAACCTAAATCTGTAGCATGTTGCCAAAGAGCTGGGGCAATGGGGTGCTGTATGCTCCCTTCAAAAGCTATACCTGCATCGGTGCCGCCATAAGCAAGCCCTCTTAAAAAATTAAAATCACCAACATTCCCGTTAGGCCCCACCTGCCTAATAGGCAGGGTAATAGCCACAATAAGCTCATCGCTAGAGCCACTAGTGTTACAGGCCATTAGGGCTGCTAAAGCGGTTACCAATAAAAATTTAATTAATATTTTCATATATGTTCCTTTAAAAAATTAAGCCATATCGACGAAGTAAATTTCTCGCCGATATAGCCACACCGTAATTGTTATTTAAGACTAAGGTAGCTCCCATATTTCAATACGTTGGAGAGCTAAACGACCGGGTGCAACCGCCCCATTTGAACCTGCCCAAGGCCAGTTAGTAATCCCCAAAGTACCACTTCCGGCAGCAAAAGTGTGCTCAACTGCCAAAGTGGTAGTGTTGTTACTAAGAGTGCTGGTAACAAACGTTACATTCACATTCTCGCTACCATACGCAAGAGGAACGGTTACCGTTGCATTATCCGCATGTACTCTTAATACATGCATAACTACTCTAATGCTACCACTTAATGCTACAGTAGTAGTAAATGTACGAGCCGTACCATTTGGGTCTATCCCCCCATTAGTACCACGGAAATTACCTACAGCGATAAAATCTAAAACATCAGAAGCCGCATTTGGCGAAATCGTTCGTACCACCCCACCCCAGCTCGAAACATTACCAGTGACAGTATTGGTACCATTAACAGCACCAACGTTAGTGAAATCAAAAACATAAGCTGGCCCTGTTGGTGTAATAGGCCCACCTCCTCCTCCTGTATTATCACCACCGCCACCTCCGCCTCCCGGCGTGCCGCCTCCGGGACCGCCACCCGGGCCAGTTGGCGGCACGCCGCCGTCGCCGCCAAACACACCGGCAATAGGGGTTCTGCCGCTACCATCGGGGCTACAGGCTACTAAAGCCATTATTATTAAGATAAACAAAAACTTTATTGAAACTTTCATGAGGTTACCTCCTAATTTAATTTTAAAGCAAATTTAATTAAACACATAGCCGTAAAGCTAAATAAAAGCTGCCCAAGAACGCGCATCTCGGCATTAAATGTCTATAAATCTGGGGCAGACTCTTCTTAAGCAAAGACATAACCGGTAAATGATATAAATAAAAGAAGCAAAATTTTTTTATGGCTAGCATTCCCTCCTTGCAATGTTCTTTAGCTAGTGTAACACAGCTTTAAGGATTGTCAAGCGTTATAACACAAAATATTTATAAATTTGTGTTAATATAAGGAGATAGGCCGATAGAACTTTCATTATAATAGCTACAATCAGCAATAAAAGAGCTTTAAATGGCCATTATAATTACTAAGAAAGGGAAAATAAGGTTATGATAAAATTTATGAAGCTATAAAAGCTAGGAATAAAAGAAGAGAAAAAGCCCTTGATGAGAGCCTGTTCGCATAAAGAAAATTTTACCACGAATAGCACAAATGACACGAATGAAGTCGATTTTATTCGTGCAGCACGCGGCTAGCCCTTCGGCCCAGTGTGTCATTCGTGGTTATAACCCTTACCTTGAAATAAAAAAGCCGGCGACGACCTACTCTTCCACACACACAAGCCAAACTGGAGCAGGCTTTTGCCGAGTAATCGGAGGTTTTTGCAGTGAGGCTTTGCCCACTGTTTTGCACCGCAGTACATTCCGTAAACTAGGGCTTAACTTCCGTGTTCGGGAAGGGAACGAACTTATTTAATCTGTGAAGGATTAAATATGAGCCTCTATATCCATTTTTTGATGTAAGATACGCACAACTTCTACATCACCATCTTGCAGACGATAAAAAATAAGATGTTTACCTATTTTATATTTAAAGTACCCTTGCCGTATATGATTAACATTTATGCCTAACTTATAATCAATGCTTAACTGGTTAAAAGCCTCATCTAACATCTTTAAATAAAGATTACGTTGCAAAATCCTCCGATTACTCGAATTTTGCCCCAGTTATCTTGCGTGTAAGTGGCAATATTTTTTAAATCTTCATAAGCTTTTTGGGTAAGAAAGAACATTAATCTAACTCTGCTATTAACTTTTCAAGATTATAATCGGCCCTGCCGCTATTTTCACCCTCAATTAAAGCCGAGCGTAAAAGAGCTTTTCTAGCCTCTTGCTCTTCTAAATTGCGTAAAGCAGCTCTAATAACTTCGCTCACACTACCATAATGACCGCTTTTAACGAGATTATTAACAAATTCCTCAAAATGTTTGCCTAAAGTAACGCTGGTATTACTCATATTTTATACCTCATTATATTAAATAATAATATTATTAGGTATAAAAGTCAAGGCCACTAGGCAACAAAAAACCCCCACTGTCCAATGAGGGTGATAATTACAAATAAAAACCGGCGGCAACTACTCCCTTAAAGCCAGCGCTTAACTTATTTATAAAATTTAAATCAACATAGTAATAAGCCGTAATGTTTCACGCATACGCCAATTGTTTCTTATATCGGTAAAGGTAAATAAATTATTGGGTTCGGTGGGCGGTACATTATCGCCCGTAAAGGTTCTGCCATCACTATTTAAGGTGAAGGTAAGCTGAGCGCTACCTATAACACCTATAACATCCTCCATTAACGTTCCGCCTAGCATAGCGCCTATAATATCTTGGGTAATACTTACTCTTACCGTATTATTTGCATCATCAAAATAGAATTCAGCCATAAACTGTACCTCTAAGTAATCACCTTCTACAGCTCCACTAGCCGTCTGGCCACCATCATTAAAATCAAATTGGCCTAGTTGAAGATGATTTATTCTAGCCACACCACTATCTAACTTTAAGCTACCTGTGGCCAACCTAGTGATACTGCCTTCGCTCCAAAATCGGTTAGGTATAGCGGCTAAACTAAGGCCATCGTTACTGGGAACATCAAAAGCGGCCAATACAGCTGTACGCATAGCCACTGCAGCTTCTGATAACGGAGGGTCTTTATCATCTATCTCATCGGGTTTGGGTTCTGGGCTGGGATTACATGCCAGCATAAAAATAGCTAACACAAAATTAAGTAAAAACATTTTTTTAAACATAATAAACATCCTTAAAATAACTATTTGTCAATTAACAGCCTAAAGGGGAGCTATTCTTAACATTCCTATGTTAAGATGTCAATAGGCTGGCCTATTTTTTTGGAATAAATTTAGGTAAGATTAAAGAGAACATCTTCAGTATTGAAACTACACCTCTTACTTGACATTATGCCGTTATTAACATACTATAAAGGCATGGACAAATTCCATAATGATTTAACCAGACGTATCTTTGAAGGAGAACGAATAAAAGGGTTACCAGACGATTTAATGAGGCGAGCCAAAATTAAAATTTTTCATGTTTTAGCGGCCCGTGATATAAGAACCTTAGCAATTCCACCAGCAAATCGTTTAGAGAAATTATCAGGCAGCAGGGACGGGCAATGGTCTATACGGGTTAATGATAAATACCGTATTTGCTTTAATTGGTTTGATGGAAAAGCCTCAAATATAGAATTTGTAGATTATCATTAGAAAAGGAGTTCACGATGAAAGATATTATCTTAATTCATGTTGGCGATATACTTAAAGAGGAATATTTAGAGCCTATGGGAATTAGTGCCTACCGTTTAGCTAAAGAGATTGGCGTATCTACTTCCTTGATGTCGCAAATTATACGCGGTGTTACTGCTATCTCTCCCGATACCGCTTGGCGACTAGCACAATTTTTTGATACCGATGTTGAGTATTGGTTAAATTTGCAGCTTTTATGCGATATGCAACGCATTAATAATAAATATGCTCATGCAAATATCACTATTTCATCGTATCGACAATTTTACGAGCCAGTTGAAGTTTAAATAGGTTAGCCTATTTTTAAAAATAATTTTGGATAAGATTATTGTGTTTTTTACTTAATCATTAGGGAATGCATAAATGTCAAAGCAAACAATTAACGGGAATTGTTTTATGTGCAGAGAAACTGCCACTAAAACAGTAATAAAAAACCATGTAATGAAAAAACATAATAGTGGTGATGAAAAATGCTACTTGATAAAAGCTGAAGGCGCTTATGATAAAGACTACTGGTTATTTTTTAGTGTTACCACTAATACTACACTCACCGCAATAGACCATTTTTTACGGGAAATATGGTGTGAATGTTGCGGCCATTTAAGTGCTTTTTATAAAGGTGGCGATGAGCTTGACGAAGATACGGAAATTGCCGCTCTTAATATCGGGGATAAATTAGTTTATGAATATGATTTTGGCACAACGACAGAAGTTAATCTAACAATTATTAGTGAGATATTACGGCCTAAAAATGATGAAGAAATTGTACTACTGGTGCGTAATGAACCTATAACCCACTTATGTGATAGTTGCGGGGCTATAGCTACTTATGTAAATGTTTGGGAAGAGGGTTTTCTCTGTGAAAACTGTGCAGAAGATAAAGAGGCACTTATGCCCATTACCAACTCACCACGTATGGGTGAATGTGGTTATACAGGTGAAGAAGATAGATGGGTTTTTGATAAGAGTAAGCCCTTTCCGCAGAATTGATTGGGGTATGGAAATAGGGGCAAAATTACGTTTGGGTTCAGGAATAGGGTTTAAATGGGAGTTAAATTGCCTTAATCTGTGGTAAGATAACTGCAAACTAAGGCTTAACTTCCGTGTTCGGAACGGGTGCAGGTAGCACTCGCCATTATTTTTTTAAATTACATAAAAAACATGAATTTAATCCAGCCGCCAATAACGAATAGTATAAGTAAAACAAAGAAAAAACATATGACACCTAATAATTTATCCACTTTACAAAGTGTCTTTCTATTTGCATGGTAAAGTATACTATTAATTGAATCTGCTACATCGTGAGATTTACTTCTCAAACTTTTCTTTTTCATTATTTTTTATTTTTTACTCCATGTGATTTAACTATCTCCTCAACACGACTTACAAAGGCTTCATGAGTAATTTCACCTTTTTTAAGTCGTTTCTGTTCCATTTTTAACAAAGATAACCCAATTTTATCTAATCCTTTAATGTTCTGCTCTTTAACAAGTTCTCCTACTAACTTGAAAGCAGCAGGTGCTATAACACCAGCAGCCACCAATGAAGCTAAGATGATTTTGGTTACGGCTGCAGCCCCTAATGCGGGCAATACGGGTAACAACATAATAATTCTCCTTTTATTTATTTTTCTTGCATGGTTCACCTGTCTTACATTTGGCTACCCTACACTCTTTACAATATGATTGAGGCACTTTCCCATCATTTCTAAAGCCAAACTTTTCTTCAATTTCTTTTCTACCAACTGCTTTAGTATAACAGCATGGACAATCCGCAGAAATATTATTTGGCATAATACAATCCCTCCTTTCCTTAAATAATTTAGTCTAACACCAAAAGAAGTGTTTCATTAACAATTCTTATTGTTAATGTCAATAGACCTATTGAGTTTTTTTTAAATAATTTTAGGTAAGATTAAGGGGTGATTGAACCACGAAAGGCACGAACCACACGAAAATAAGACAGAAAAAGCCATCTATTAAGATGGTTTTAGATAAAGCATTCATGTTCTTTTTTACCACGATGAAGTCGTTAGGGTTCGCACGAAAGACACAAAAAACCTCTATCAGAGGATAGAGGTGAAGGAAATAAAAAACTGGCGACGACCTACTCTCCCACAACTAGACGCTGCAGTACCATTGGCAAACTAGGGCTTAACTTCCGTGTTCGGGATGGGAACGGGTGTTTCCCCCAGCTTAA
>WRBN01000090.1 GCA_009784515.1 Spirochaetaceae bacterium
TGAGGACATTCCTACACCCAATTTACATAATTTGCCGGAAAATAATTTAATGTTTGATTTAAATTTTTTAATGAATATAAATGGCAGTACGGCTACTTACCCGTTATCGGTTAATTTAATCAGGTTTTTTAGAGGTATTTTAGATGACGAGTTAATGGCCGCTAGTCCCGCTCTTTTTGATACCGATTGGGATGGAGGCATAATTTTTTGGCCATTAGGCCAGCCCAGAACGATGGGAGAAAGTGCCATAAGGAGAGGTTTTTTCCATAACGGTACGGCTAGCGCTTACCAGCTTTTAATTAGCGGCCAGCGAGGTACCGGAATAAACCCTCCGCCCCTTATCTTTGCGGTACAGCCCGATGAAGCCAGCAGGCGGCTGGCTCAACAACAAAATACCGAGCTCATCTTAACACCTATCATTAACGATGGCTTTATCTTTATGGTGCATACCGATAACCCTGTAAACAATCTTACTTTAGAGCAACTGTGCGCTATTTACAGCGGGCAAATTACTAACTGGGCTCAAGTAGGCGGCCGTGATGAGCCTATTGTGGCCTTTCAGCGCAACGAAGGCAGCGGCAGCCAAACGGCTATGAACAATATGGTTATGCTTGGCACACCAATGATGGCTGCGCCATCGGCTTTAGTGCAAGGTTTTATGGGTAGCCTTTTGCAGCACGCTTTTCCTTTTGATGGCGGTTTGGCGAGTATCGGCTACAGTTATGGTTTTTATGTGCGTAATATGGCCGGGCGGAACGATATAAAGTTTTTAAGTATTAACGATATAGCCCCAACCGATGAAAATATTAGCAGCGGTTTGTATCCGCTAACTACGCAATATTACGTCGTAACGGTAGCGGGACGGGATAACACAGAGGCTAATAGGTTGATACAGTTTATCTTGAGCCCAACGGGCCAAGAGATTTTACGCAGGATTGGTTATATCCCGGTGAATGAATAAAATAATTTCCCTTTGCCGGGGAAAATTTGGAAATGCCGCATAGCGGTAGGGTAATAACATGAAAAAGATATTATTGCTGGTAAGTTTATGGTTATTTGCTTGCGGAATTAATGAAGAGGCTAGTCAGCAATTAATTGACCATATGAGCTTTATAGAAAATGAACTTGAAGCTTTAATCGAAAGCGGAGTGATAGAACACATTATTAATAACGAGCAAGAGCAACTATCGGAAGGGTTTGTTGCCTTAAACGATGTACTTCCCGAGCAATTAGCCCAGCTTAATGCAACTTTAACCGGTGTATGGATAGATATTAATAGCGAACAAGTTTTAGTGGATTATTTTATGCCGGCCGGAGAGGTAACTTTTTATGATACAACGATAGAGTGGCATAGGCAATTTACTCGGGCGGCGGCACCGGCTTATATCATCGATATAGGCAGAGGTTTTATAGCCATACAGCTTCTCTTTGAGGTGAGTGGCTACAAAATAAATGCTGTAAAAAATATTGATAATGGCTATATTTTTATGGCAGATTTTTATCTGGGAAATTCTGTAGTTGATAGTGATAATTTTATTGAAATAACTATCTTAGCAGATAATTTAATAGGGATAACCAGTCCCAATAACGGCCGCTGGCGCAGAGCTACTTTACCGCATTACCGGCGGGTAGCTAGCCCGGCCGGCAGCGGCCGAGCAGGAGATAGTGCAGAGCTAAACCGAAGATTTAATGTGATGATGGAGCTTGATTTGGATTAAATAATATCTTAGAACAAGCAGGATTAAAATAGGAGGAGACCAATGAAAAAATATAAAGTTTAATAAAATACCCCGCCTTTAGCGAGGTATTTTAGGGCTAAAGGCCAAGCAACAAAATAGTTATGCGCTTCTTTTTTGCCGAGAAATTAAATAATATGGCAAGCCCACAATACACACACTACCAATAATATTTCCTAAGGTAACAATAGATAAATTGTAAAGATAACCGCTAAAACTTACGGCGGCCTCAAAAGGGGCAAGTAGCGCTATCGTAAAAAGCGTCATATTAGCAATACTATGCTCAAAACCCGATGAAAAAAAGGCAAAGATACACCAAAAAATCATAATAAGTTTGGCGCTTTCGCTCTTTAAACGGTAACTGCTCCATACGGCAAGACAAACCAATACATTACAAAGAATTGCTCTAAAAAGTAAAGCCATCGGCGCTGCCGACATCTTATTGGCCGCCGTTGCGGCAATAAATTCGCCAACGGTACCTACGGAAAGCCCGGTTAAAATAAATATAATGGCTAAAATGATAGAGCCAAGCCAGTTACCAATATAACAAACCAGCCAAATTTTAGCCAACTGGCCAATATTAATCGTCTTTTTCATCACACCGGCAAAACAAACTAAGTTAGAACCGGTAAATAGTTCGGCCCCGTCCATCATGACAAGGCTTAGGGCCACAGCAAAGGCTATCCCCATAATCAATTTAGAATAAGGGGCAATGGCCGTTTGGCCGCCAAGCGTATAGGCCAATATTACACCAAACCCCACAAAGATGCCGGCCAGCATCGAGGCAATAAAATAACCGCTAGGGTTGCTTGCCAAAAGCAACCATTTCTTTTTTGCCGCATCTGCTAAAGCGGCAAATTCTTCCGTATACATATTTTCTCCAAACTTAATTAAGTTATTTTACCTATAAATTTAAATTAACTAATTTTCTCAATTAAAACTCTTTTAAAACCGGTTTTACCATTTATAGAGGGGTCATATTGTTTATCATTTGCAATTTTATATCCTTTTTCTAATAACCCATTGAGTATAGGACGTGCAGAAACAGCAAAAACTCCTTTATAATCATTAGGAATATAACCCTTACCAACTAAAAGTAACCCTGTATCATCATATTTCTTATACTCATTGGGTATTTCTTTAAGAGGCATTATTCTTAATAGCTCATATTTTGCTCTATTTTCTATAGTTAAATTTGTGTACCAATGGCCGCCAGCCTCTACTTTCTCTCTTTTAGGATTTAAAAACCAATCCACTCTATTATACCCAGCCCAGACTTTCTTATTTTTAAAATAAGGAATACACCACGTACTTATAGGATTAACAATATTGGAAATAATTAAAAATTTTTTACCGCTCTCAATAATAATTTTCCAGTAATCTATTGCCCGCGAAAACGGTGGGTTAGTACAAATAATATCAGCTTCTTCGTTAAGTATTTTTAAAGATAATTTATGGTCAAAGCTCCCGTCATAACGTTCTGGGTAGTTATAATCTCCTTCAAATAGATTTTCACTAAAACCCTCTTTGGTAAAAATGTATGCTTTACTCCCTGCATTAAACAAGTCAATTTTACCGGCAAAATGAGTACAAATAAGTTTTTTAATATTAAGTTTTTTAAAGTTTTGTAAAAAATATAGAGCAAATGGCGAAGTACTCTTTTCATTATCGCCCACCGCATCATCACAGTTGCAATATACTACTTTATCGTACCATGTTTCCACAGGATACATAATAAGCTCTTTTTCAATATCTTCATATTGAGTGTAAAATTCATCATCTTTTATACGTTTTGCTCTATGTAATTCATTTATTCTAGTTGTTCCACGTTCATCTAAAGAGGGAGTTACTCTTTTAATTATTTTAGTTTGTACCTCCGGCTGAATTTCAGTTTTAATAAAAATTTCTTCTATAAACAATCTGTGCGTTTTAATAAAATTTATATATTTACCAAACCAATGCTCAGTCCAAAAATATATTTCCTTATTCTTAGCTTCACGTAAAGTAAAAAACTCTTCTTTAATAGCATTCTCTAGCAAAGTTGCGTCTTTAACTTTACAAGTAAATAAATACCCATAAATATTACTTTTACTTTTACCAGTCATGCTGTTGTATTCTTTAAGTCTTCGTTCAAGATCATTAGTTTTGCCTATCTTACAGCGAGATGACTCAAGCGAAGCTTGTACAATATAAATATACTCTTCCATTTAATAGTCCTCGCTAATATAAAAGCTTTTATATTAGCGTATGCGTGGGTCGAGATTAGGGTTAGCTAACTTTTTAAGAGCCTCGATTCGCTTTTCGATGGGCGGGTGAGTGGCGTACAAGCCGCTTAAACTTAAATAAAGCGATGGTTGCTTGCTGCTGGGGTTAGCTATACACATAGCGTTTAAGCTATCCTGCTCGCCTAAAACGGCAACTTTACTGTTGGGGGCTATCTTAGCTAAAGCATTGGCCAAAGCCATTGGGTTACCGGTAATGCGGGCTGCGCTGGCATCGGCCATATATTCGCGCCGCCGCGAGATAGCCAGCTGGATAATAGGCGCCACCAAGTAACCAAAAATTAAAAACACCACACCAATTAACATCACCACATTGCCGCCGCTATTATTGCTGCGCCGGCCGCTTAACATGCGGTTAAACATTATCATTTGGCCAACCATCGTAAAAACGCTAATCCCAATGGCCACCACTACCATAATGAGGGTGTCGCGGTTACCAATGTGGCTAAGCTCGTGAGCAATAACACCTTCCAGCTCCTCGCGGTTAAGCCGCTGGATAATTCCTTTGGTTAAAGCAATACTCGCCGTATGCGGGTTACTGCCGGTAGCAAAGGCATTTAAATTATTATCGTTTATAATATAAATTTTAGGCACCGGCAAGCCGGCTTTAGTAGCCACTCCGCGCACTAAATTGTATATTTCGGGGTTACTTTTTTCGCTTATTTGTTGGGCACGGGCACTATTTAAAGCAATGCTGCTGCCAAAAGCCATACTAATCAGCATCCATATTAAAGCGCCAATACCAATGGGGATAACATAACCGGCTATTATTTGCAGCATATCTTGAGCGCCGGTAACATAAAAAACCAGCCCCAGCATCAGCATAAGGCTGGCCGGTAATAAGAGCAGCAATAAAAAGGTTTTAAATTTGTTTTGGTTAATCTCGGGGTAGTTGATTTTACTTTGGTAAGACACAGTTATTTCCTTAAATTATAAAACTTTTATCTTAGCGGCTTCGGCGATGGTAAACACACCAAACAAACGCTCAAGGTCGGCCACATTATAACGCGAACCGCTTAAATTATTGTAACTGTTAGCGATTAACTCTTTATCTTTATCGCCGGTAAATAACGCTAAACAATAAGCCGCCTTATATTGCCCCGCCTCTACTAATTGGGCTACCGTTTTGCCTTTAAATTTATTTTTAAATTTTTTATCAATAATGGCAATATCACCGACATAACCCACCACAAAGGGGAATTCGTTTTTGGTCATTTAAAGCTCCTTTTAATTGTCATCATAATGCCCCCACATAGCAACAATTTTAACTATATTTTCATCTTTATAAACTTCATAAACAATCCTATGTTTATTATTAAGCCTACGAGAAAACCGGTTCTTATGTCCGTGTAATTTTTCAAACCTGTGTTTTATTTGGTAAGGGTCAGTCCTTAATATTTGGATTATATCTTTCAAATTTTTAAGCATAACAGGTTGGCTTTGTTTAATAAATTCATAATCTTTAACGGCATCTTTTGTATAGACTATTTTATAACTCATCTATTAGAAGACATTCCTCTAAAGGTGTATTAAAACCTTTTTCAATCTTAGCCCAAAGCTCAGGGTTACTCATTAAATAGATGGTTTCCTTAAAGCCAGAAAGTTCTTCCTCTGAAAAAACAAATATTTTTTTCGTATTCCCCTTTGCTTTTGCTGCTGCTATTATTTCTTCTTGCCAATTTAAATTATTCGCTATAGCTACAGTTGTCATAAAATATTTTCCTTAATTATTTTCATTGTAAATTAAAATTTAATTTTTTTATTTATCCAAACTTATTCTCGCCTAAGTTCGGCCTCTAATAACCTGCTGGCCTCTTCGGGGTTAGCCTGCCCCTTACTCTTTTTCATTACCATACCCATTAAAAACTTAAGGGCATTGCTTTTACCGGCGGCATAGTCGCTGATAGCCTGCGGATTTTCGGCCAGTACTTCGGCAATAAAGCTTTTAATTACAGTTTCATCGTTTACGTTAGTAAAGTTAAGCTCTTTTATTAAGATGATGGGCTCTTTGCCGGTGCTAAACATCACTTCAAATAACTCTTTAGCCTGTTTACCATTAACTTTACCTTCCTCTATTAAATTAACTAAAGCGGCTAACCCCGACGGCGGGATACTTTGCGGCGAGGTAATAGTTAAACCTGCTGTTTTTAATTTTCCTAACAGCTCGGTGAGCAGCCAGTTGGCTAATCTTTTAGGGTTTGCACAAGCGTTAAGGGCCTCTTCATAATAATTTACCAACTCGCGCTCGGCAGTTAAGGTTTCTACATCAAAATCTGATAACCCATAGCTGGCCTTAAGCCGTCTTCTTTTAGCTAAAGGCAGCTCGCCCACCTTAGCTTGCAGCTGCTTTAGCCATTCTGCGTTAAGGGTGGTAGTTTTTAAATCGGGCTCGGGACAAAAACGGTAATCGTCTAATATTCCTTTTTTACGCATAAAAATGGTGCTTTCACTGCTGTCATCGTAACGGCGGGTAGTTTTAATACCATTAGGGTGGCTCATAGTGATGCCGGTTTCTTGCCACTCTTTAAGCTGACGGCTTATTTCGTAATTAATAGCTTGTTTAATAGCTTTAAAGCTATTCATATTTTTAACTTCGGCGATGGGAGTTTTGTAAACCTGCCCATCTTTATGGATATGCAAATTAATGTTAGCATCTAAGCGCAGACTGCCTTCTTCCATATCGCCGTTGCCTATGCCGGTGTACCGCACCAGCTCACGCAGCGCCATTGCATAAGCTACCGCCTCATTGGCGTTGCTAATTTCGGGCTGGCTAACCACCTCTAGCAGCGGGGCTCCGCAGCGGTTGTAATCGAGATAAATTTCGCCGCTATCTTCCAGCTTGAGGGTTTTACCCACATCTTCTTCCATATGCAGACCAACTAAATGAATATGCTTAACCCCGCCGTCAAGTTCTATCTCGATGGCACCGCCGGTGCAAATAGGTGCAGTTTGCGTAATTTGGTAACCTTTGGTCAAATCGGGGTAGCTATAACTTTTACGGGCAAAGCCGGTTTGTTTGTTAATGGTACAGCCAAAAGCTTGCCCAAGCATAATAGCCGCCTCAAAAAGGCGTTTATTAACGCGCGGCAGCGCACCCGGCAAGGCCAAGCAGCTGGGACAAGTGCGGCTATTGGGAATACCGCCATAACTATTGGCACAGCCGCAAAAAGCCTTACTTTGGCTTAGCACCTGCACGTGGCTTTCCATACCTATAACGACTTTATATTGTAAGCCACTGGTACTATCGGTAAAAAGGTTACTCATGGCTCTATTTTAGCTTAAAATTAAAGAAAAGTCAAGAATAGGTAAGAACTAAAAATTAAAAACCGGTATCTTCCAATGATTAATTCTTACTTTTTAATTATTAATTTTAAAGTGTAGTTTTATAGCTCCGAAAGTTGTGTACTAAGGAGAAACACTATGCCCAATCAATTAA
>WRBN01000091.1 GCA_009784515.1 Spirochaetaceae bacterium
AAACACAAACAGGCCATCGGGAGTTCTAAAAAAAGGGTGCACCACCGAAAAATTTTCGTGGCCAAAGGCTACTCCCGCAAACCGGCTGGGGTTACCGCTATAAGTTAAAATAAAATAGTTGTTCCAAATATGCGGTTTGGTAGCGGCGGTGGCCTCTACTAAGCGCAAAAACAGATAGGTATCGTTAATAATAGGGCCAGAGCTTTGGGCAGTTAAGCCGTAAGTTAAGGCCAAAAAACTAATCAAAAAAAATCGTTTACCCATACTCTTTACCTATCGGGCAAGCCGGCTTACATCTTTAACCCTAAATAAACCTTAACTATTTATCCCTTTACGCGTAATGTAAGGCGCCATATCGCCGTTAAAATAATAATCTATAAGATAATCCACCACATTAGGGTCGTAGATAGTACCTTGGCCGTTTTTTAAAGAAAGAACTGCAATTTCGCTATCATATTGCATAAGGTCGTTCTGAAAATCGCGGCAAGCTAAAAAGATACGGCATTTTAGCGGTATTTCTTCGGCCTTTAATTTTTGCGGACCGCTGCCATCGTAATGCTCGCCCGATTTTAAAATTAAATGGGCAATACCCGAAATTTCGGGCAAACAAGAGGTAATACGGTAACCAATTTTGGCCACATCAGGGTCTTCGTTATTAGCAATATTAAACTTACTGTTAATGACAAAACCTAAATTATAAAAACGAATAAAGTTAGTAAAGGTACGCGTGCTAAAGGTATTAGCAGGATAATATTTAGCCACGTTTAAACACAGTTTAATAACCTCGTCGGTTTGCCTGTTCTGCGTATCTTCGTAGCTATCGAGGTAACCTAAAAACATTTGGGTAATACTGCGCTTAACCCCTAAAGCACGCGAGCTTTTGTTACTGTAAAGTTTACTATCGGCCAAACTAAGTAATTTAGCAAAGCCATCTTTTCCTTCATAGGTTGCCTCGCCAAAAGAGATATACAAAGGTAAAATAGATTTGCCATCATTAAGGATATTAAACTGATTTAAACTAGTTAAAGTATTAGTTAAGGCCCGTCTTACCCCCTCTTCATCGACATTAGGTAAAGGGATAATAAACTCATCGCCGCCTAACCTAATAACGCTGGCCTTAGGGTTGGCCCCTTTTAAAACTAGGGCGGCATTTTTTAAAATTTTATCCCCTTCGTGGTGGCCTAAGGCATCGTTCACCAACTTAAGACCATCTAAATCGCACGAAATTAAACTGTGCGGCCCGGCGCTGGCATTAATTTCTTGCTCTATTTTATGTAAATAGTTACGGTTTAACAGGTCGGTTAGTTTATCGGTAGTGCTATCTTTTTCAAAAACCGAAATTTGTTTATCTATATCCGCTTGCTCTTGTTTTAAATGGCGGCGATAAAACCGGTACGACACAAATAAGATGAGCGCAATAACCCCTAAAGAGCCGCCCACTCCGCCGGTAGCCACAAAAAATCGATTGCGGGCCACAAAGTTACTATCACTAAAACCAACCCTTTGCCTAAGCACCAAATATAAATCGTTATCTATTGGCGTAAACGCCTCAATTTTACGGGTATAAAAAAAGTAATAAGCATCATTAATCCGGAACATCTGCCTTGCACGATAGCGGCCAATCAAATACCTTATGGGCGGTAAATATTGGTTACTGTCCATAAGCCGCATAGTAGCGCTATCGGGTGTAGGAATAAGTAAATCGCGGCTATTTACTAATAAAATACGGCCAAAATCGTTAGCTACACTGTTTCTTACGGTATTCCTAAAGTACATCATATCCATCTCGAAGATAAATAAGCCAAAAAACTGGTCATTATATCTAATTTGGTAGATAGCGCTCATTAAAGGCGGCTCACCGCTAAGCTGGTTATTTCGCAGCTCGCTAAAACGATAAGGGTCGTTGTTAGTTAGCGCCGCTCTTATGGCGCCATTACCGTAAACATTACCGCTCCGGCTGCCGTTTACAGAGACTAAAATATCGCCGGTTCGGTAATTGGCTATATCGCGGCCCAAAACCAACAAAACATCGGTAATATAGGGCTTACGTTCGGTAACCTCGCTCATAAAACCTAAAATCTCATTATAATAGCTACCTGCAGGATTATTCAAGAAAACACGCACTTCCGGCATATTTATTAGCTGCCTAGCTTCGATGTATTGCGCCTCAACTAACTCGGTAACTTCATCTATAGCAGTAAAAACTACATTTTGCATTAACCCATAATGCTCGCGGGCATCATCAACCGGATGAATAATATTGTGCCAAATAAAAATTGCTAAAAAAGGAATAAATACCAACAGAAGAGGCCTAACTACTAACATTAAAAAGTAGTTATTTTCTTTCTCTTTAATTTTCCTTTTTAAGGTCTTTAAGTGGCTATACCAAAACATTTGCTTACACCTTATTTTGATAAATGATAGCAATTATTATAACTGAAAGCCGTTTTTTTGTCAACAATTAAAAAAGAGTTATAATAACAGCTATAACAATTATAATTATTGCTAAAAATTAATAATTAAAATATAAAAAAGCCTGCTTTAGCGCCCTTGACAAAGCTAAAACTTTAGCTTAAACTAAGCCATAAAATTAACAAGGAGATTGAGTAATGGCAAGAAACTCCACCGCACGTGGTAAAATTGTCCGCCGTTTAGGTGTCAATATTTACGGTAACAGTAAATACGATAGATTACTCCGCAAAAAACCTAACCCACCGGGGGTTGAGCGCGGCCGTAAAATGCGTGGTAAATTATCTACCCACGCTATGCAAATGATTGAAAAGCAAAAAATTAAATTTGCTTACGAGGTAAGCGAAAAGCAATTTAAAAATACTTTTGTTGCTGCTAAAAAACTGCCCGGTATTACCGGCGATAATTTAATGATTTTGCTGGAAAAACGGCTGGATAACGTAGCTTATCGTATGGGGTTGGCCACCACCCGTGCGGCAGCTAGGCAATTTGTAAGTCACGGCCACCTTTATTTAAATGGCCGCCGGGTTGACGTAGCTAGCGCCCAAGTACGCGTAGGCGATGTTATAGAGGTTAAACCAATGAGCGAAAAAAGCAAAAATTTAGCTCGTATAGCCTTAAGTAAAAGTAACGAAAAAATTGCCAGCTGGCTAAGTTTTGATACCGATAGCCTTAAAGGCAAAATAGAACGCGAACCTGTACGCGCCGATATTAACACCATTGGTAATGAACAGGTAGTTGTTGAGTTTTACAGCAAGTAAATCTTTAGCAGCTTTTTGCTTTGTTCTTGCAAAATACTTCCGTTTAGGCGGAAGTATTTTTATTTGCTCATATTCCATCTTGACAAAAGCATTAAAATTATTAAACAATATTATTGCAATTAAAAATGGCTTAAAGCCGCTACTATTGTAATTCCACCTCTGCACCTTAAAGAAAGCAACTATCCGCTTATAGATACCAAAAGTAAAAATGTCCACTAATCCCCTTCGCCGGCACAAAACCTATGGTTTTGTGCCGGCGAAGGGGATTAAGGAACTAGTGTCTATAAAGGGATAGTTACCTTAAAGATATTGATAATATTAATAAGGAGGAGGCAAACGATGAGAGGTTTAACTTTCATTCAAAAACTGCTGCTAGCAGCTATTTTGCCACGTTAAACAAAACCTTAGGTTTTGCAGTGGCACCCAAAAACCGTTAAGGTTCTCCTGTCCTCTATTCCCCAATAGAGGGCAAGGTTTTATAAGTAGAATATAGCTGCTTTTTGCTTATTTGTCAAGCTTTATTGGTAAATGCCTACAGGCCTTAATTTAAAAAACCCCGCTCAAAGTTAAAGGCCTTAGTGTTGTTTAACGGCTTTTTGTGTTCCTTAAAAACAACATCTAACTCTTTGCCATCTTTTAACTCGCGCAAATCGTACAAAAAGCGGTTAATACCGGCTTTCGTTAAGCTATTTTTATGCTGTAAAATACTATAAGCCTTATGAGGAAAAACTTTACTACCCTCGCCGTTAGCCGTTATGCTGTAGCTATCGCCATCGCTGGCCTCGCTAAAGTGGTTAAATTTATAAACACTTTGCAAATTTACCCGCAGCATAAATAATTCCGGCCGGCCAAAAAGCGGCATAATAAAACTATCACCGTTATAACTATGAGTTACGGCAAGGCTGTTTTTAAGGCTGGCCTCAAAGGGAAAGGTAATGGCCGCCGCCTTTTGCGCAAATAGCAGCTCGGCAGCCAACCGGTTATGCACATAGAGCCACGGCCCCGCTATAATATTAACTTTATGTTTAGCCAGCAGGCCAAAATGTGCCGTATTATTAGCCACAAAGTTGGTAAAACCCTGCCGTACCAGCTCTTCTATCACCACAACCATAGTGCCCAACTGCTCCTCTGCCGTAACAGGCTCAAGGTAGATAGCCAGCATATTTTTTTTAACCGGCAAATTTTTGGCCGCCCGCAAGGTTTTAGCCATACTCCGGTTAAGCTCTAGCCACAGCATAGCCGGTTTGTAACTCACCAGCTGACTAAGGTTATTTAAATTAGCCGTTAAAATGTAATTACCTTTGGGCAAAATTTTAAGCTTTTCTTTGCTGGGTTTAGCGGCCCGTGCCTTAGTTTTAGGGGGTTTATTGATATAAGGGGCCAAATTATTAGGGATAAACGGCGGGTAACTTTGCTCGCGGCGGCTGCTTAAATAAACCAAATCGCCGGCGGCCAATTCGTTGTGCTCCAACACAAAACCCTCTTCGTTAAAGAGCGGTTCTTTTATCTTTAAATTCAGGCGTTTACTATCATCGGGACTGTTAATACGCAGGTAATCGCCGGCTTCCAACTTAATGTTAGGCAGGTAAAACTGACTACCCTTTTGAGCCACTTGCCCCAAAAATAAGCCGGTAGCCCCGCTAATTTTTAAAAAATCGGTGTTCTCGCGTACTTCTAAAAAGAAGGTGGTTTTAGAACGGGCAAAATCCGATTGCAGCAGCTCACCGGCATAAGCTATAGCCCGTTCGCTATCGTTTAAGTTATCCAGCACATAACGATAAGCCTTCGTTACTGTAGCTACATAACCAGAGCTTTTCATACGCCCCTCAATCTTTAAACTACTAACACCTATTTTAACTAACTGCGGAATAAGATGAATAGCTTGTAAATCGCGCGGCGAAAAAAAGCTGGCTTTATCTTGTTTACTATTATATTGACGGCGGCAAGGTTGTGTACAGCTGCCGCGATTGGCACTGGCTCCGCCTAAATAGCTGGAAAAAAGACACAGTCCCGAATAAGCGCTGCAAAGCGAGCCATGACAAAACACCTCAATTTCGGCCTCTGTATTATTTTTGATGTGGGCAATTTCCGTTAAGGTAAGCTCACGGGCTAACACAATCCGGGTGGCCCCGTAATCTTTAAAAAAATTAACCGCTAAGTGGCTGGCCGCCGCCGCTTGAGTGCTAATATGCAGCGGCAGCCCATATTCTTTAACTAAAGACGCCACCCCTAAATCTTGCACAATAACGGCGCCGGCCCCAATATTTTTTAAAAAAGCCAGCAGCGAAGCTACCCTATCCAGCTCGTCTTCACAAACTAAAGTATTAACAGTTACATAAATTTTTTTGCCTTGTTTATTAGCTGCGGCACAGGCGGCCTCCAGTTGGTTATAAGCAAAGTTGGTGCCACGCAGGCGGGCATTAAAATCTTTTAGGCCTAAATAACAGGCATCGGCCCCATTAGCTATGGCGGCATTAAGGGCCTCTATACTGCCGGCAGGGGCTAATAATTCGGTCATTATTTGTCTTCCTTTGGCAGCTTAAACTGCTGTATTAACTGTCCATATAACCCTTCCAGCTGCGGGCCTGTCGAGCTATCAAAACTTAACTCTTTACCACGTATGGCGGCTTCATGCTTTTTTTGCTCATAAATTTCTTTATTATCTAACAGCAGCTCTACCTTAGCTAAAAAATCATCAACATCTTCGTTTACTAAAAAACCGCCTCTTTCATCTTTTAGCACGCTATTGGTCCCTAAAGCCGCAATAGCCACCACCGGCAAACTATTAACTAAAGCTTCGGCCGTTACCACGCCTTGTGTTTCGGTTACACTAGCAAAGGTAAAGATATGGCTTAAAGTATAAATAGCTTTTATTTCGTGGTTAGGATAAATACCTAAAAAACTTACATAATCGTCAATTTGCATAGTCTTTACCAATTTTTTATACCTATTAACATAGGCTCCGGCCCCCACCATCAGTAGCTCGACATCATTACGTTTAGCCGTAAGTTTTTGCATAACCTTAAATAAAAATTCCACATTTTTTTCGTGGCTAATACGGCCGACAAATAATAACCGTTTACGGTCTTTAAGGCGCGGGTATTTATTAAGAATTTGCTCGTGGTGGACGGTATAACTGGCCTCGCTGCCGGAAAATTTAGCCATATCAATCCCGATAGACACGACCTCTATCTCTTTGGTAATGTTATATTGCTCTTTGGCTACTTGCCGCATTTCGGCGCTGGGGGTTACTATCATATCGCCCATACTATAAAACCTTTTGCTGTTTACCTTAATAAACCACTCCCAAAAACGCAGGGGCATAATGGGCACGTATATTTTAAAATATGGCGGATAATAAGTATGAATAGTTTGCACCAGCGGCACCTTATTTTGTTTGGCCCAAGCAGCCGCAATATGGCCAATAGTAAATTCTTGGTGATTATGAATAACATCGGGCTGTAAAACGGCCAATAGCTGCCTTATATTATCAAAATTGCCTTTAAAAACGTATCTTTCTTCTTTATTGGTGGTAAACCACAGGGGGTAACTTTTAAAACGATGAACGGTAATACCTGCCGGCAAAATACGGTTATCGCCTTCGGGGTATTCGGGAGCAATAACATGCACCTCGTGGCCCTGCTTGGCTAAATAAGCAATGCTGGCATCGATACAAGTAGCTACCCCTTGCGGACGCGGGTAGTAGGTATCGGAAGTGTAAACTATTTTCATAAACGACTTTTCCTTTACTATTATACGCTTTAGATAATATAATTACTGGCTTAAATGGTCAAGTAGGTTACCCTATCGGTAGCTATTTACAACCTCTTTTTACCCTACCAAAAGAATTTTAAAAATTTTCCAAAATATTTTCTCAAGTGAAGAAATAACAACCCGTAATTGAGTAGTGGTAACTGAAAGGTGAAAGATGAAAGATGAAAATTAAGAATTAAAAAGCTATCCACTTTCAGTTATCACCTTTCAGTTATCAATTATTTACATTTAAGGAGTAAAAGAAATGTTAGATACCACAGGGTTATTTAACCCCCTAGAATCCGCAGCCCATAAACTGTGCCGCCTAATGCAGA
>WRBN01000092.1 GCA_009784515.1 Spirochaetaceae bacterium
AGCAAGCAGATGAGTTACCGCCGGAGACCGAAACTCACTTTACTGAAACACCGGAAATAGAAGAAACTATCGGTTTAATTGATGCTATTCATGAAGATATTGCCGCTATCCAAGATGACCCGGTTGTATTTGATGGAGTGCTAAACGAAACTACCGAAGATAATATAGATTATGACTTACCACTAGCTGAGCCAACCCACGAAGAAATTGAGAGTATCACAGCTGATAACTTGGATATAATTGAAGAAGTACTCAGCGAAGATACGGAGAGTATCACAGAGGATAACTTAGCTGTAACAGAAGAAGTACCTAACGAAGCTCTTGATAGTAGCGACGAAAATAATGAAGAGATAGCCGATGAGGTATTAAGTGAAGCGACTACCGATACCTACCTAACGGCCGAATCCGAATTTACCGGCGAAACTGAAGCGGAGCCCGAACTTATTGTTACCGAGCAAACCGAACCGGAGCTGCCTCAAGGCGAAGATTTATTTGCCGTTATCCAAAATAGCTTAGCTAAAACCAGCGAAATTTTAGATAATCCCCCCGAAGAGCCGCTGACAAACCGGCCGGCCGCCGAATTAGCTTTAAACACCGAGACAGAGGCCGCTGCTTTACCGCTCAGCAAAGATTTTAGCCAAAAAATAATGGAGCAAGTTAGCCCCGAAGATTTGGCTAAACTACAAGCCGCCTTAGCCAAAACCGATGTTAATGCTAAAGATAGTTTTGGTATTACCCCGCTGGGGTTAGCGGTAAGTTATGGCCAGCTTCATACGGTGGCTGTCTTGTTAACCAACGGAGCTAATATAAAGGCTACCAATAACTACGGGGCTACGGCTATCCATGCTACTACCAAATTAGCCGCCGGCCCCAATAAAGAAGATATACTCACTTTACTTTTAGAGCACGGGGCCGATATTAATGCCAAAGATAATTATGGGCAAACCGCTTTACATATAGAGGCGCGCTTTGGCCAGCTACCGGCTTTAGAGTATCTCTTAAAACACGGTGCAGCCATTAACCAGCTGGATAACAAAGGGGCTGCCGCCTTAAATTATGCCGTGTTAAGGGGCGATACCTCATTAGTTTACAGCTTATTAATGGCCGGCGCTAAAAGTAATATTATTGATGGTTATGGCCGCCCCCTTGAAGATTGGGTTTCGCCAACCGATAAAATTATGCTAAAGTTAATACGTAACTTTAAGTTAGTGCAATCTATCGCTAAAGGCAGCGCCTTAGAGGATATTGACGACCTGCTGCACAAAGGGGCCGATGTTAATAGCTTTAGTTTTGAGGGCACACCGGCTTTACATTTAGCTATTACCCACCAAGATAGTTCTATTTTGGTTAAACTACTCTTAGAAAGCGGCGCCCAAATTAACTTAACCGATAACTTAGGCCATACGGCTTTACATTTAGCGTCTTTACATAATAAAATAGAATTAATCGATTTACTGCTAAGTTACGGTATTAAAATTAATGGGCGTAATAATAACGGTTTTACAGCCCTTGAGTTAGCCGAGCAGAATAACTTTAGCGAATTGGCCGCTCTTTTACAGCAGCGCGGCGCACACGGCCAGCTTTCTAAAGGAACACTTGCTAATAATGAGGTAAAAAAAGAAACCACAAAAAATAAAGATGGCTACGAAGAATCGCCTTTACACCGTTTAATAAAAAAACAAGCGGCGGCTCAACCTAAAAATGATTAGCAACCACTAGCTTATCTTTAAAAAAATCGCTATATTCGTAAGATGATGAGAGAAGAACTAATCCATTTACTGGCGGCTTGTGCTATTATTTTAAGCAGCATAACTTTTATTGTATCGTTATCGTTATTTTTTGCCGCCCGCCGCAAAGTGCTCAAATATTTATTTAGCGCCTTTACTACCGAGCTTGAGGGCTGGGGACTAGCCGCTAACCACCAGCTTACCCGCTACGCCCGCTGGGGAGCCATTAACGAATACGCCGAGAAAACCGCCAACAAAGAGCTTATACGCAAACTTTACCGCTTTAGAACTGCCCAGCTTTTTGCCGGCGATACCGCCGTTGTTACCATTACCTTAGCCGTACTTTTTTTATGGGTTTTTAACCCTTTTTAAGCCGCTCGTATTAGCGCGGCCTAATGCCTTCCCACATGTGCCAGTTAAGCGGGTTAATCGCCCAGCCGTCCCATTTATCAAGGTTAATAAAGTTACTAACTGTATTATTAAACAGCGGCAGCACCGCTTGGTCTTCTATAATGATAATTTCTTCGGCTTGCTGCATTAAAGCCGTGCGCTCTTGGCTAACCGGCAGCGTTAATGCCCTAGCCAATAACTCATCTACCTGCGGGTTGCTATAATTAAAAAAATTGTTACGGTCGCCCGTCATAAAAATACGCAAGTGATAGATAGGAGTATTGGCCGGCGAAGTCCAGCTAAAAAAGAAAATTTGAGTATCGGGGTGGCTGCGGTTAGCTAAAAAACTGTTCCACTCCATATTAATTAACTGCACATTAATACCCAGCTCGGTTTGCCAGCTATGAGCGACAAATTCGGCTATTAAGCGCGTAACCTCGTTAGTGTTATATAAAAAAGTTAAGGTACCCAGCCCATCTCCGCCGGCAAAACCGGCTTCGGCTAATAATTGCCTAGCCAACTGTGGGTTATATAAATCGTTATTAATATTACTATTATCTAAATGTGTGTAAAAATACGGGCCGGCGCCGGTGGTAGCTAAAGGAACAAAACCGTGTACCGGCAGCTGACCGCCGGCTAAAAACGGCAATGCCACTAAAACCGCTCTATCTATGGCTAGGGCTAAAGCCTGCCGCACTCTAACATCTTGCAAATTAAGGTGCACCGTGTTAAAAGCAAAGTTGACGGTGCTCATTGTTGGGCCGGGCTGCCAATCGTCTCTAAACATCGGCTCTGCCCCCAAGCCCGGCGGTATGCCTATTATCCAATCTACCTCACCGTTACGCAGAGCATTAAAAGCAGCCGTTTGATCGCTTAAGGCTAAAATAACTAACTTATCGATAAAAACATTACTACGGTTAAAATAGAGCTCGTTAGGAACTAAAATTAACCGGTCTTGCGGCAGCCAGCTTTGCAAAGTAAAGGGGCCGCTGGCCACAAAGTTTTCGGGCCGTGTCCACTGGTTACCGTAAGCATTAACAACATGCATCGGCCTAATCATGTGTTCGGTACTGCCAAAATCGGGCACCTCTATCGGGGTAAGGCGATTGTGCCTAATGGTGTAGCTATCCAGTAGCTGCCAAGCTCGGGCCTCGTTAGCCGGTATTTGCCCGGTTAAAGCGGCTTCGCCATCAAGGTACTCTAAGATAAGGGCAGCGGCACCGGGCCACGCCGTAGCCGGGTTAAGCATACTTTGCAGACTGGCTATTACCTCGTGGGCGGTAAGCGGGTGGCCATCGCTAAAAGTTAGTCCTTGCCTAATGTTAAAGATGATAGTTAGCCCATCATCGCTAATCTGCCAGCTTTCGGCCAGCTGCGGAATAACATTACCGTATTTATCGTAGGTGGTAAGGCCGGCAAATAAGGCGTGCATAATGCGCCTTTCGGCGATACTCCAAATTTGCGTAGGGTCGAGCGAGGTAGGTTCTATACCATTAACAAAGATAAACTCTACTTCTTGATGATGAACTTGCCCGCAAGAGGTAAACCCTAAATTAAAACTTAATAAAATAAAGAGATAAAGATATTTTTTCATATTGTGTATTCCTTATAGCTGCTACATCTTTAATAAGTAATATTTTGAGAAAGCAAAACTAGCTCTTGCGGCATAGCGCCTGCTAGTATTTCTTCTACCGTAATAAGATACATTTTTTTGATATGCCCAAAATGAAAAAGCGAAGTTTTTATATCTATAAACCCTAAATCATCGGCCTCGCTATACATACCTTTGGTAAAATATTTATCAAAACCCACAAAGACACCAAAATCGGCATTAAATTTACCTATACTATCCTTAAAGGCCCGTATTTGAGCAATAGTAACATTGCCGCCCTTTATCTCGATAACGGCCCGCACCTTTTTATCACCCATATTGTAAACTACATGGCCATCAATACCACCATCACCTGTGGCTTTAGTTTTGTGCCCTTGCAACACATATTCTACCAACCAACGCTCAAATTTATCTTTGTTATCACGAGCAAGCTTTTCGGCGCTGGCTATATCACGCGGAAAGCCAATCACTTCGTAGTTGGCTTTTAAAGGTTTTAAACGTTTTTCTTCTATCAAACTAATGGCTAAATGGTTAATATCTACCCCCAGCCACTTACGACCCAGTCTTTCGGCCACTGTTACGGTAGTGCCGCAACCGCAGAAAAAATCGGCCACTAAACTGCCCTCATCACTCAATGAAGTTATAATACGCTCTAAAAGCTTCTCGGGTTTTTGCGTGGGATAACCAAGTCGTTGTTGACCTTGCGCATTAGGAATATCGGCCCATACATTACCAAGTAACTTGCCTTTACTATTACTTAAATAACGCTTAAAGGCCAAACGGCCTGTTTTTTGCTTAGGGAAATAAATGAGCCCTTTTTCGTCCCATTTTTGCATAGTTTCCGGCGGGCAACGCCAACCATTTTTAGGTGGTGCATAGCCCTTATAGTTGTAATTGTACCCAGAGGTTGGAGAAGGCTTACTTAAATCACCTAAACGATAAATACCTTTGCCATCATTATCGTTGTGTTTGTAAAAATCTTTTATATATTTTTCATCAAGCTCGGTATACAGCGGCTTAAAAAAATAATTTTCACTTTTACTATAAAAAAAGATGGTATCGCTTACCTTAGTAAAACGTTTTTTAGCGTCGCTATGAGCATTAGTGCGTTGCCAGATAATTTCGTTTTGAAAGTTTTTTAATTCAAAGATTATATCTAGTAATATCTTTAAGTAATGGCTCATCGTAGGGTCACAGTGTAAGCACAAACTCCCTGTATCTTTTAGTAATTTATGCATATAATATAAACGGTGCGCCATCATAATTAAATAACTCATTTGGGCTTCGGTAAATATTTTACGATTACCATGTAAAAAATCGTAGAGCAAAGGCATATCGGCGTAACCTTTAATTTCTTCTAACTCGTGGCTTAGGCTGACATTACTCCAAGTATCGCTAAAGGCTTCCTTTAAGGCCGTATGTTTACCATCTACCGCTTCGGCCACTAAGTCTTCAAAGAGCATATTGTAGTTACGGGCACTATTAAAGGGCGGGTCGATGTAAATTAAATCGATAAAACCTTGCGGGTATTGTTTGGTTAATAGTTTTAAAATATCGAGGTTATCGCCATAGTAAAGCTTGTTCATAACTTACTATACAGTGCAGGATATAGGGTTGTCAATGAGTGGTTACATAATCGATTTAATTACTTTTTTATTAAAAAGCTGTTAAAAACCTAAAATAACGGTTTTGATTGCTTTATTTTTTTGGCATTTTCGTGTATATTTAATAGCAATAGTTTACGAGGAGTTACTTAATGGAGAAAAAAAATTTTTTTATCTCGGTGGTTGCCGGTGTTTTAGGGGCCACTCTTACTATAGCCTTAACTTTAGCCGTTGTTCTTAATTTAGGCAGCGTAAGCCGCCCCGAGCGGGTTTATGCGCAAGAAAATATCTTAAGTACAGCCCAAATTAATGTACTGGAGCAATTTAACTTGGCCTTTAACCAACTGGCCGAGGCCATTTTGCCCAGTGTGGTGCGTATCGATATAGTTTCTATCCGTACGGCGCCGGCTAACAGCGGCCGTACCCCGTGGGAGTTCTTTTTTAACCAAGGCGAAAATAACGAAGAGCGCGAGTTTAGAAGCGGCTCGTTAGGTACCGGCTTTATTATAGAGCGCGAAGGGAACCTAGTTTATATTTTAAGCAATCACCACGTAGTAGGTAATGCCACCGAAATTAGTATTACTTTTAACGATGGCCAGCGTTTTGACGCCGAACTACTAGGCGCCGATGCACGGCTGGATTTAGCCATTATCCGTGCCGATATTGGCCCCGATAACCCCAATATTAGGCCGCTTAAGCTGGGCAACAGCGATGACGTAAATGTGGGCGATTGGGTGTTAGCCATTGGCAGCCCTTTTGGGTTCGATTTTAGCGTAACGCGCGGTATTGTTAGCGCCGTTGGCCGCACCGGCGGCCCATCGGGGAACATTAACGATTTTATCCAAACCGATGCCCCAATTAATCAGGGGAACAGCGGCGGCCCCTTAGTCAATATACGCGGCGAGGTTATTGGTATTAATAACTGGATAGCCACCCAAAACGGCGGCTCGATTGGGCTGGGGTTTTCTATCCCTATCAATAACGCTCAGGCAGCTATCCCTATGCTTAAATTAGGGCAAACTATCCAGCATGGCTGGCTTGGCATTACCATTAACGAAGTGGCCGCTTTAGGCGGCAGCAGCTACGCCCAAAGCGCCGGCTTTGGCAACCAGCAACAAGGGGCAATTGTACTCAGTGTAGTAAGCGGCGGCCCGGCCGAACTAAGCGGTATTAGGCCCGGCGATTTAATTATCAGTGTTAATAATCAACGTATCGAAAGCAGCCGCAGGCTAACCTCTATCGTGGGCAGCTTACCGGCTAACTCTAACGCTACCATTGTGGTTATCCGTGATGGCCGTGAGCAAACCATTAACGCCCGCATTGGTGTGCGCGGCGATGACGAAGCTACCAATAATCAAGTACAACAAGCTTGGCCCGGTTTACTGCCTATGCCTTTAACCAACGAAATACGGCGCGACTTACGTTTGGCCGATAACGTGCAAGGGGTAGCCATCATCAGTGTAGAGCCGCGTACTATTTTGGCCATAGCCGGCTTAAGGCAGGGCGATGTAATTACCGCCATTGATGGTACCGCTATCAGCAGTATCCAAGAGTTTTACCGTGCCCTTAATGCCAACACCAGCGGCAGCTTTAGGTTTGATTATATACGCGGTAACCAACGGCTTAATATTGGTATAGAAAGAAATTAATTACCGCATAATCTTTGCGGTAACAATAAACCCTCTTTGTTAATAAAGAGGGTTTATTATTGCATCTGCTAAATACCTTTAACTCACCACTAGCTCGTAAAGTTTGGTTATGCTGCGGTCGGCAACATCGGTGGCATCAATCGCTAGGCGGTAGCGGCCCGGCGCTAAAGTTTTACTCAGCTGCCCTTTAGCGGTAGA
>WRBN01000093.1 GCA_009784515.1 Spirochaetaceae bacterium
GCGCTGGTTAGGCCAATGCCGGGCACGCGCAACAGCTCGGCTTCACCGGCGGTCATTACATCTACCGGGAAATATTGCGGGTTGCGGCTGGCCCACGCCGCTTTAGGGTCGAGGTCGGTTTCTAAATTCCCTTTATTAAGTATTTCGTTATGATTAAAACCGTAAAAGCGATAAAGCCAATCGGCCTGATACAATCTATGCTCACGCAGCAGCGGGGTATCGGCGGTGGGCAGCCGTTTATCGCCGGTAACGGCCATAAAGGCCGAATAAAACACCCGCCTTAGGCCGTATTTTTGATAAAGAGCGCTACTTAGTTTTAAGATGGTGGCGTCATCTTCTTCGGTGGCGCCAACGATAAGCTGAGTGCTTTGGCCGCTGGGTATGAAAGACCGCCGGCCTTTAATTTTATCGCCGGTTAGTTCTGCGCTGGTGTTGCGTATGCCGGCCATTGTGCCTAAAATATCGGTTTTATTTTTATCGGGGGCTAAGCGGCTAAGGCTTTGCTCGCTAGGCAGCTCGATATTTACGCTCATACGGTCTACCAAAAAGCCGGCTTTATGCAGTAAGATGGGACTGGCGCCCGGTATGGCTTTAAGGTGAATGTAACCGCCAAAACTTTGCGCCCTTAACAAACGTACTACCTCTAACATTTGTTCCATTGTGTAATCGGGGCTTTTGACGATGCCGCTGGATAAAAACAATCCGTCAATATAGTTACGGCGGTAAAATTCGTTGGTTAAGGTGGCAAGTTCGTGCGGGGTAAAACTGGCTTTGGCACTATCGATAGAGCGGCGGTTATTGCAGTAAGCACAATCATAAATACAGGCATTACTTAATAATACTTTTAATAACGACACACAGCGGCCATCGGCCGTCCAGCTATGGCATACGCCGCTTACGGCCGGCCCGTGCCGGCTGGAAGAACCGGTGCTGCAACTAACATCGTATTTAGCGGCGGCCGATAGCATAGCCAGTTTGTCGTTAATAAGCATAGGCTAATGGTACACTTAATTGCTTAATTTGTCAAGCTTTATAACTAAGGGCTTAGCCGGTAAGGCCAGCCCTTAATTTAAGTTACAGCATTAAATTAAAAGTATCAAACCTTCTGGTACCATCGGTAAAGGTGGTTTCTAGGGCGATGGGGTGAAACCCTTCCCTAAAAACTAAAGTAAATTTATTATTGGTGCTAAAACCGCTGGCCTTAAAAACGCTGCCGCTATAATTAAGGTCGTACATGTACATATCTACATTATTGGGCGGGTTAAAATTAAACTCGACAAAAATATCGTCGTCCCTTTCTCTAACAATATGCGTTTGCATACCTAGCGGCGGCTGCTCCGGCGAAACCATTTCGATGTCGGCACTATGCCTAAAATTTACGCTTTCCATAATACTTACTCTCCTTATTAAATTTATTTTAGTGTAAAATATGTTTTGTTAGTTTTACTATCGTTAGTTTTTATTGCTTTTATAAGGGGAAATACTTTTAAAATTAGGGGTTTAAAATATTTTTTAAATTTTATGGCTTGCTTTTTTAATTAATTAAGCTATAATGAGGGGAAAATAATAAATTTGAGGGGAAATTATTTTATGAAGAAGTTAATTGCTGTTTTATTATTAGCTATGCTAACCGCCGGTACTTTAAGCGCCGCCAATTCGCGCTTTTTATTTAGTGGTAAAGATCCGGTAAGCATAGGAACAGGCAGTACAAATAATAGACAGCCTTAAAATAACAAAAAGTGCAGAGTAATAAAGAGTTACTAAACTTATTTTTTTGTTGACAAAATTTAATTAATATGTGCTATAATAGTAGGTATGATTAAAATAGATGATAAAGTGGGTCTTTGGTTGTATGCTACTTTTTTCTTTTGGTTATTTGCAGGGATTATGGGTAATATTATAATCTATCCGCTTCATAATTTAAGGCCTATGCATTTAATTGAACCTTTCTTACTGCTGGCTTTTATGGCTAGTTTTTATTTTAATAAGTGGTGGCTGGCCGCCATTTTAAGTACAGGCTGGGCGTGGTTTGTTGCTCCTAACGATGGCTTTTATTGGCTAGTTTTTTTGCTGGCCCTTAAGCCTTTTGGCTTAAGGCAAAACATAGCCGCTTTTGGCTTAATACTGACGGCCGTTATTGCCCGTAATATGTATCTAAATTTTCCCCCTAATACTATAATGGTAACGCTAATTACTTACCTAAGTGCTTTTTTATTTGCCTTAGAAGATAAAGGCCAGCTTTATCAGTTTTATAGTAATAGCAAAGAGCGTAAACAATTTAGGCTGTGGCTTTATCTTATTTGTTTAGCTACGGCCGGCTCTTTTGTTATAGCTTATCTAAGCGAGGTAGGTTTAGCCGGCGGTTTTCCGCTTTTACTTATCCCCGCCATCATCACCAGTTTTTACTTTAAAAACTTATGGCTAGCTGTGGCGGTAAGTGTAGGCTGGATATGGTTTATAGAGGCTAACACCAGTTTTTTTGTGGTAGCCGTTATGTTGGCCGTTCACCCCAGCAGCCGGAAGCAAAATATTATAGCTTTTGCTATTATTATGGTTAATGTATTTGCGCGTAATTGGGTTGTTGGTAATTTATCCGGCCAAGCGGTAAATTCTGGCATGGTTTATGCAACGGCGTTTTTATTTATATTACAATATGCTAAATTTTTACGGATAAGCAAGCAGTCTAAAAGAGTTACGATAGAGCTTGAAAAAATTTCTATTAGAGACAAAGATTTGCCTAAATTTATTGAGGTTTATGTAAACCAAAGTACGCAAAAAGCTATTGTTAAACCTAAAAAGGGCAATGACCCTTTTGAAAAGGAAAAACTTTACGATGCTAAAACTTTTAGGGCTGCCCGCGACTTTACGCTGGCCTATAATAACATCACCGAGCATCATTTGGCTTTTTGTATTATACATCAGGCTTATCATTTAGTGCCCGAATACGATGAAGAACGTATACTGGCCTTAGGGTTAAAACAACCTTCTTCCAGCGGCCTTAAGCGCGGCCGGCCGCGTAAAACCAAACTCCCTAAAGATGACCGACAAGATTAATGGTAAAGCTGTAAGCCTAAAGGTTAAAACTTGCCGTTTAAGGTTAGTCTTTATTATACTGAAGCTACCATGAAAAAAAAATATCTTGTTTTAGCAGCCTTTATTTTACTGGCAGTAATTATGTTAGAAAGCCAAGCCAACCGGCCGGAACAGCTTAACCTTAGTCATTTACCGGCTTGGCAGCGGCCCTTTGTACCTTATTTTGCCGAGCGCGGCTTCGAGGTAGACGATTTACTTAAATTAAGTTTTACTTTTAACCAAACCGATACACTGGTAAGGTTAATGGCTTTACAGGCGGCTTACCCCGATTTAATTACTAATATACAATTTGTGCCGGAATATAACGACTGGCTTATCACCTTTCATAATGATATGCAGCTTTATTTTGCTTACGGCCGTAAATTGCCGCACGAGCTTTTAGCGCAGGCCGATAATTTTAGGCGTTTTGTCGATTATCAACTGCCGCCCCATCAAGAAGAGCCGGTTTATCTTTATACTGCGGCCGAAGTAGCAGCCCCAGCCAATCCAGCGCCGGCGCTCAATCCGGTTTTTCATACCGCTTGGTACGAGGTACTTTACGGCGGCAGTACCCGCGAGACGATTGAGCAAAAGGTGGTGGAAACCAGCTTTTTGGGCTTTGATTTTCCCGTTCATCAAATGATTTACGAGCCTTTAAGGCAAGTAGAGGAGCAAATCTTTGCTCATATTGATGACGAAATTGCCGATTTTATTGCCACTCTTAATTTTGCCGCCGGTTACTCGTGGCGTAATATTATTGGTACAACCACGCTTAGTTTTCACGCCTTAGGCGTAGCCATCGATATTTTACCGGAAAACCGCGACCAACCCATTTATTGGATATGGGAGATGCGGCGCAATCCTAATTGGGCACAAATCCCAGCCGATGAACGCTGGCAGATACCAAACCTCATTATTGCTGCCTTTGAAGAAGCCGGCTTTTTTTGGGGCGGCAACTGGAGCCATTGGGACATTATGCACTTTGAGTACCGGCCCGAATTTTTTAAAGCTCGGCAATTTCGTCGTGAATTTAACGAATTTATAGGTTTTACTTATTTTAGAAACGTTAATTAGTTAAAAGTTGACACACACCTTAATAGTTGTTATAGATTTTCAGTTATTAGTTCAATTTCTTCTTTTGTTAAAGCCCTGTAGCTGCCGGCGGTTAGGTTACCTAACTTTAAGCCGCCAATACGCAGCCGTTTAAGTAAAGTAACTTGGTAACCAAAATGCTTAAAAAGCAGCCGTATCTCGCGCTTTTTACCTTCGGTTAAAATTAAATTAACGCTATAATTGGTCATATGATGATAATTTTTTATTTTATAAAATTCGCCGTCAATATTAAGACCGGTTTTAAATTTAGCTAATATAATTTTAGCTATGGGTTTATCAACTTTTACATAATATTCTTTTTCTATCATAGATGATGGATGGCTAACTATTTTAGTAAAAGCCCCATCGTTGGTAAAAAGCAACAAACCGCACGAGTTATAATCTAGCCGTCCTACGTTGTAAATCCTAATCTGCTTACTTTCTTTAATTAAATTAACAGCTAAAGGGCGGCCATAACCATCACTATTGGCCGAAAGGTAACCTTCGGGTTTATTAAGCATAAAGTAATAAAATTTATTGCCTGCCTTAAAATGTTTGCCATTAATAGTTAGGTTAGCCAGCTGCTCGGTGGTAAAACGCTCACCGGGCTCGGTAATAATTTTATCATCAATAGCCGCACGTTGTTCTTGTAAAAAGTTAGCCACTTTACGGCGGGCGCATAGACCGCTTACAGCCAAAAAATTATCGATACGCATAGTCATAGTAATTAGGAAGTATAAATTAAAAGTTAAAAAGTGGAAAGTGAAAATTAATATTTTTAGTTATTGATTACTTGCCGCAATGAAACGGCATTTAAATAAAGCTGATTATTGTTATCGATAGCGATTTGTCCCAGCACATCGATGGGCAAGCTAGGCTCGATAGTGGCAATAAAATAAACGTAAACCATTATTTCGCCCTGCACCAGCTGACGGTCTTCGTAACCAACCAGTAACCTAAAAGCAAGGCGGTTGTACTCTTCATCGATGGTAAGGCCGCTAATGGCCCCGCGCCAAATCACAAAGAGGCCATCGTGCAAAAAGGGCTGGCCTAACACCTCACCAATGGTAATGTTACCATCGGGTGGGGTGGTAAAATCGGGGCGGCGAGTCGATTGCGCCAGTAAATGGGCGCGCTGCCGTAAATTAACATCGGCATTAGAAAATTTAATTTGATTAAGTAGAAGGCGGGCGGAGTTATCTTGATAGTTATTAAAATAATCGAGGGCTTCGTCAAAAAGTAATAAAGCCTCGTCATCACTTAGTTCAAAAAGAGTAGGGCTGCCGGTAAATTGGTTGGGTAAATTTATAGCGGTAAAGGTAATATCGCTTAAGTTATCGCTGCGCTGCGGTCTTGTAAAAAGAGTAGCAAAAGGATTAAGATAAATTAAAGCTAAACTAATTGATAATACTAAAATAATAATTAAAATTTTAAAATTGATTTTAGGATAAAATTTAATTTTTGGTAATAATTTTTTAAAATCCTTGCTTAAAATAAAACGTGATAAATCGCTGGGGCTGTCAATATCTTTTAACTTATTAATGGCCAAGAGAGCTTTTTTGTGGTCGGGGTTTAACTCGAGGATAGCCAGCCAGCTTTTAATAGCATTGGCGGTATCGCGCCTACGCAAGGCAAGCACCGCTAACATTAAACTAATATCGGTATTATCGCGGGCAATAGCTAAGGCACGGGCCATATATAACTCGGCGCCGGCCATATCACCTTTGTAGTAGCAGCTTAAACCAAGCAGGTAAAAAAAATCAGCGCTGCTATCGTAACCGGTAACATTATTCTCCAGCAAATTAATAACTTTATCAAAGTTACGGCTTTTAAAGGCACGTTCAGCTTTGCTTAAAATAATATTAGTCATTAAAAATTTCCTGAAATTTGGCGGCATTTTTAATAAAGTTAGTACTGTCGCTAAATAAGGCGTTGCCGGCTATCAGTACATCGGCCCCAGCTTTGTATAAAGCGGCGGCATTTTGCAAATTAACGCCGCCGTCAACCTCTATTAAAAAATTTAAGCCAAGTTCTTGGCGAAAAAAAGCTAAATTTTTAATTTTAGTAAGGCTGTGCTCAATAAATTTTTGGCCGCCATAACCGGGATTAACGCTCATTATCAGTACTTTATCAAGGTAAGGTAAAATATCGCTCAGTAAAGTTAAGGGGCTGCTGGGGTTTAAGGCCACACCAACTTTAAGGCCAAACTCTTTTATTTGCTCTATGATACGATGGTGATGGCTGGTGGCTTCGTAATGAAAGCTAAGGCTATCGGCGCCGGCCATAAAAAAATCTTCGATGTGTTCTTCTAGGCGGTAAGTCATTAAATGCACATCAAAAAAAAGCGAGCTTTTAATGCGCAGGGCCGCCACCATTTGGCTGCCAAAGCTAATAGGCGGCACAAAATGGCCATCCATCACATCTAGATGGAGGGAGTGTAAGTTAGCCTCTTCGCATAGTTGTAAAGATGGCAATAAGTTAGCAAAATTAGCCGCTAATAGACTGGGGGCAACTACTTTATTCATGATAAAGTATATTATAGCATAAAAAAGCTTTTTTTGCTACCGCTTGTTAATGACAGTAACTATCCCTTTATAGGCACCAACAGTATTTATCGATGACTAGCTAGTCTAGCAATTTTATCTAGCCAAACCAACCTTAAA
>WRBN01000094.1 GCA_009784515.1 Spirochaetaceae bacterium
ATATCTTTAGCGGTAGCGATAAAATCGTCTTCTACCAAGCTTTTGCCAATTTGGTAACCTTGTGCCTTTAAAAAGGTGTAGGCCATGCCGCCGCCAATAATTAGGCTGCCGGCAGTTTTTAAGAGGCTCTCCAGCACGGCAATTTTGCTGGATACCTTAGCGCCGCCTACAATAGCCACCATCGGTTTGGCGGGGTTATGCAGGATAGGGTCGAGGTACTGCACTTCTTTTTCCATTAAAAAGCCGGCGTAAACTTCGCCCTTCATAAATTTGGTTACACTGCAGGTGCTGGCGTGGTCGCGGTGAGCGGTACCAAAGGCATCGTTGACATAAATATCACCCAGTTTGGCAAGTTCTGCGGCCATTGCATCACGTTCTGCGGCCTCTTTGCTGGTTTCACGGCTATCAAAGCGGGTGTTTTCCAGCATTAAAATGGCACCGCCAGTTAAGGTATGGGCCATCTTTTCGGCCTCCGGTCCGGTAGTTACGGAACAAAAAGCAATCGGCTTACCGAGTGTTTTAGCCAAATATTCACTTACCGGCTGCATACGGTTTTTACCGGCCCAAAATGCCTCTTTATCAAAGGCTTCGCCTTTCTCTTTGGCCTTTTCTTCGGCTTTTTTGGCATCTTTTTTTGGATCTCCCAAGTGGCTCATTAAAACAAGTCCTTTAGCGCCTTGCTCTAAGATGTAATTGATGGTAGGTAGAGCCGCTTTAATACGGGTATCGTCGCCTACCACGCCATTTTTCATGGGTACATTAAAATCTACCCGCATTAATACTAACTTGTCTTTTAAGTTAGCCTCTTTAACTGTTTTTAATTGCATATTTTTTCTCCAAAATTGGGGTTGGGTTATAGGGCTTTAAGCTAATTCCACTTCTTCATTTATTTTTTCAATAGCATTAGCCATTGGTTTTCGAGCAGAATCACGTGCGGCAAAATAGAGTTCAGGCAGACGATTTCCTTTAGAATATGTATCTATAATATCATCGTTATTATCTCTTATAGTTATATAATAATTTTCGTCTTCATTGGTGTTTATAGGTAATGAGGCCATAAATTCTTTAATAGAATCTACCTGATTAGCAGATATACTTAAACTATATTTTTTAATAAAAGTAATAAAAGTATTGCTTCTGACCGTTTTTTTCCATTTAATTTTATTCTTTCTAGTCTTTTCTATTAGCTTATCAATGTTAATTAAAGGTTCATAATTCTCTACTTCTTCCATAGTATTTCTCCCTAGCTTGATATTTTATTTTTATGATTTAACGATAAAAGTTCTTCTTTTAGGTTGTTAAGGGCGTCAATATACCCTTCCTCCATACCTTCTTTAAGTTTTCGATTATCTTTGTTTAATTTCCTGAAATCTTTATCCATTTCATTCACTTGATTTATAGCATAAGTCATAGTTTCCATATCTTTTTTTCGTTTTATATTAGCTTTTACGTCTATGAGTAAACCTTTTAAGCTTTCTAATAAGATATATACTATTTTATATTCTTGATATTGTATAAGAGTTTTTATTCGCTCTATCTTCTCAGCGGCAGTGCTAGTATTAGCAGTAATTGAGCGCTTCTTAATTTCACTTATATTTGCTCGATTTTGTAAAGTTAAGTAAAAACTAATGAAAGTAACTATACCAACAATAACATTAAAAAAAACCATACTCAATACTACAAAATTAACCACTGTTAGTCAACCTAGCGGCATTATATAACAACCAGCATATTAGACATTTATTAAATAAATGTAAAAATAAAGTTGAAAATATACTTGACACTTTTATTAATTAGTGTAAAATAAAAACTATGATAACGATTAAAGGTATAGGGGCTTATCTACCACAAAAGATAATGAAAAATGACGATTGGCGGGCTTACTTTGATACCAGTGATGAGTGGATATACAGCCACACCGGTATTAAAGAACGGCATGTGGCGGCCGATGACGAGGCTACCAGCGATATGGCCGTTAAAGCAGCCCATAAAGCCTTAGAGCAAGCCGGTATGACCACAAGTGATATTGATATGATTATCTGCGCTACCTGTACGCCGGATTATATCGGTTTTCCTTCTACCGCTAATTTGGTGCAAGGTAAGCTGGGAGCCGGTACGATACCGTCGTTTGATATTCGCTCGGCCTGTACCGGTTTTATTTATGGCCTATCTGTAGCGGCAGGGCAAGTTGCTACCGGTATGGCTAAAAATGTGCTTTTGGTAGCCAGCGAAACTTTAACCCGTATGCTGGATTGGCACGATCGCGGCTCGGCTATTTTATTTGGCGATGGCGCAGGCGCAGCGGTCATTAGTAAAGCAGAGCAAAAAGATAGTTTAATAGATATAGTTTTATATAGCAAAGCCGATGATAAAGCCTTAGTAAGGCCGATGGGTGGTATGAAAAACCCGTTGCCTTTAATTGGTCTTAGTGCTGAGGAAGTTAAAGAAACTTTATTAAAGATGGACGGCCATGCCGTTTATGCCTTTGCAGTGCGCGCTATTAGTGATGTAGTTAATACTATTTTAAACCGTAATAATTTAAAGATAGAAGATGTGGATTATGTAATACCGCATCAAGCAAATAAACGTATTATAGAGGCCGCCTGTGTTCGTAATAAGTGGCCTATCGAAAAGTTTTTTATGAACCTTGATAAAGTAGCTAATACCTCAGCAGCCTCTATTCCTATTGCTCTTAACGATATGCAAGAGCAAGGACTGCTTAAAAAAGGTATGAAGCTTATCTTGCCGGGCTTTGGGGCTGGGCTAACTTGGGGCGGGGCTTTAATAGAATGGTAGGCGGGGCCAGCCCCAAGTTGAGAACTGAAAGTTGAGAATGAGGTAATGATGACATCAATTTTATTATTCCCCGGACAGGGTGCGCAAAAACCCGGTATGGCGCGTGATTTATACGAAAAATATAGTGAAGTAAAAGAGCTGTTTAAAATAGCCGGCGACTATAGCAGTTTTAATGCCGAAAAATTACTTTTTGAAAGTACGGAAGACGAATTAAAAGAAACCGAACGTACCCAAGTAGCCATTACTTTAGCTAATTTAGCTAGTTACGAAGCCCTTAAAGCTGAAGGATTGCTGGAAGAAGTGTTAGGTGTAGCCGGGTTTAGTTTGGGCGAATACGCTGCCCTTAAAGCGGCCGGTGTTTGTAATTATGAAGATATTTTTACCTTAGTGGCCGAACGCGGCAGGCTAATGGCTAAGGCCGGCAAACAGATTATTGAGGCGCGCGGGGCGGTAGCGATGGCTGCCGTGATGGGCCTTTCGGTGCAGCAGGTGGAAGAAGTGGTGAAAAGTTTAGGGCGCGATGATGTTTTTTGCGCTAACTATAATAGTCCCACCCAATTAATTTTAAGCGGGTTAGAGGCCGGCATTAATGCCGCTGAACCTTTGCTGAAAGAGGCCGGAGCCAGAAGGGTAATGCCTCTTAAGGTTTCCGGGCCCTTTCATACTCCGCTGCTTAATGAGGCCGCTGCCGGTTTTAGCGAGGTGCTCGGTAAGGTAACTTTTAATAATCCTATTATCCCTATCTTTAGTAATGTAAGCGGCCGGCAGATTAGTAGCGGTGAAGAGGCGCGCAGCTTATTAGCTAAACAGATATGCAACCCCGTATTGTGGCTGGCGGTAGAGGAAGGCTTAAAAAAATTAGCCGCTGCCGATACAAAGGTAATTGAGTGCGGGCCGGGTAATGTGCTGGCCGGCTTATGGAAGGCCATTTTTAATGAAAAAGTTGAGCTTGCTGCTACAACTGCGCAGATAAGCGAATTAAAAAGTAAAAATTAAGAATTAATAACTGATAATTTTTAATTATTACTTCTTAATTATTAATTTCGGAGGAAGTATGTTATTAAAAGATAAAATAGCCGTAGTAACCGGTAGCTCGCGCGGGATAGGTTATGCTATCGTGCAAAATTTTTTAAGCAACGGAGCTATTGTTATATATACCAGCCGCACCGGCGCTGAAGTACCGGCGGAACTGCAAGAGTTAGCCGCTAAACATAGTACTACCATTACTGGGGTGCAGCTGGATATAAGTGATGAGCAATCTATTATCAATGCTGTAAAGGCGGTGATGGAGCAGCATAAACGTATAGATGTATGGGTAAATAATGCCGGTATTACTCAAGATGGTTTAATTTTGCGTATGCCTAAGGCCGATTTTGACAAAGTTATTAATACCAATCTTACCGGCGCTTTTATTGCCTGCCGCGAGGTAGCTAACATTATGGTTAAGCAGCGCAGCGGCGCTATCATTAATATGGCCAGTATTGTGGGCAAAATAGGTAATGCCGGACAAACCAATTACAGTGCCAGCAAGGGCGGCCTTATTGCCTTAACTAAAAGTTTAGCGCGTGAGGTAGCGGCACGCGGGGTGCGGGTTAATGCTATTGCTCCCGGTTTTATTGCTACCGATATGACTAATGTGCTAACCGATGCCCAAAAAGAGGCTTTTACCAGCCAAATCCCTTTAAAACGTTTGGGTACGGCAGATGACGTAGCAACAGCTACCGTTTTTTTAGCCAGCGATTTAGCCGGCTACATTACCGGCCATGTGCTAGATGTAAATGGCGGTCTTTTAATGGACTAAAGATTAGTTAAGAAATAAAAATACATATTTTTTAATTATTAATTTTTAATTATTACTTGGAGGAAATATGCGCAGACGAGTTGTTGTTACCGGAATGGCAGCTATAACGAGTGTTGGCCTTAATTTAGAGGAAAGTTGGCAGGCTATAAAGGCCGGTAAAAGTGGTATTGGGCCGGTAACCCAGTTTGATACTACAGGTTTTGCTACCACCATAGCCGGCGAAGTAAAAAATTTTGATATTACGCAGTTTATTACTAAAAAAGAGGCGCGGCAAATGGCGCGTTTTAGCCAATTTGCTGTAGCTGCCAGTAAGATGGCGGCCGAGATGGCTGGTCTTACAGAAGGTAATTTTAATCGCGAACGAGCCGGTGTCTTTTTGGGTGTAGGTATAGGTGGTTTTGAGGTGAGCGAAAAGGGCAGCGCCGATGTCCTTACTAAAGGGCCGCATAACATTGAGCCGCTTTATATCCCTAAACTTATTGCCAACGAGGCCGGCGGTAATGTGGCGATTACTTTAGGTTTACACGGCCCTAACTGTGCCATTACTACCGCTTGCAGCAGCGGCACCGATGCCACTGTGCTAGCAGCCGATGCTATTAGGGCTGGCCGGGTTGATATTATGTTTACCGGCGGCGCCGAGAGTACCATCTGTAAATCGGCTTTTGCCGGCTTTAATAAATTAATGGCTATGAGTACCGCTAATGAGTATCCCGAAAAAGCTAGCCGCCCCTTTGATAAAGACAGAGGCGGCTTTGTAATGGGTGAAGGTGCCGGTATTTTGATATTAGAAGATTACGACCATGCCGTAGCACGCGGGGCAAATATTATTTGTGAATATGCCGGCGGTGCAATGACTTGTGATGGGTACCATCTTACCGCTCCTAGTCCCGATGGACGCGGGGCTACACAAGCCTTTAAACTGGCCTTAGCCGATGCCGGCTTGCAGCCTAGCGATATTGGTTATATTAATGCCCACGCTACCGGCACGCCACTTAACGACCCGCTAGAAAGTAAGGTTTTTATTAATGTTTTTGGAGAACATGCTACCAGCCATAAATTGCTAATTAGTGGCAGTAAAAGTATGCTTGGCCACACTTTAGGCGCTGCCGGCGGGATAGAGGCTATTGTGGCTATTAAGGCCTTAACCGAAGGTTTTGTCCCGCCTACCATTAACCTTGATAATGTGGATACAGAGGCCGGTTGTACCTTAAATTATGTACCAAAGGTAGGTGTTAAGGCCGAGCTTAATGCTGTAATGAGCGATACACTAGGGTTTGGCGGCCATAATGGGGTAGTTTGCTTTAAAAAGGTGTAACCCTCTTAAAAATTAATAATTAAAAAGCAGGAATTAAGAATAGGTATTTTTAAATTCTTACTTTTTAATTGAATAAGGGAATATTTATGAAGAAGTTAAGTCATAACGCACGTATCGGTATTGTTAATAGGGGCGAAGCAGCCTATCGTTTTATCAGGGCTGTTAAGGAATACAATTATCTCAATAGTACACAATTTACTACAATTGCTTTTTATATCGATAAAGAATCTACCGCCGTCTTTGCGACAGAGGCCGATGAAAGTTATGCTTTAAGTAGTTTTAGTAACTTTAGTAAAGTAAAAAATAGCGCTTATCTTTGCCATGAATTACTTATCGAGGCCTTAGTGCAAAGCGGCTGCGAAGCGGTATGGCCGGGCTGGGGTTTTGTTAGCGAAGATGCCGATTTTGTTGCTAAAGTAGAGGCCGCCGGTCTGCTTTTTATTGGCCCCAGCAGCGAAGTTATGTTGCAAATTGGTGATAAAATTAAAAGTAAAGAACTGGCCGAAGAGGCAGGCACGCCGGTAACCCCTTGGAGTAAAAGTGGTGTGCCTACTTTAGAAGACGCTTATGTAGTGGCCGAAAAAATTGGTTACCCTTGTGTAGTTAAAGCCAGTAATGCCGGCGGTGGGCGCGGTATTCGGTTTGTTTTTACTAAAGAAGAAATGGAAGCGCAATACCAAAGTGCGGTAGAAGAAACTATCCGCATAACCGGTACGAACTTAGTTTTTATCGAGCGTTTAGTGCGCTATGGTCGCCATCTTGAGGTACAAGCTTTAGCCGACAGGCACGGCTGTATCCGTACCTTTGGTGTGCGTGATTGTAGTGTGCAGCGTAAAAATCAAAAAATTATCGAAGAAAC